>CBDVDB010000048.1:0-12501 GCA_965372625.1 uncultured Nitrospinaceae bacterium | reverse complement strand
GGCGGTCTCTTCTGCAGGGGCGTCTTCGCTCGGGGGTCCTACGGATTTGGAGTGTTCCTCGCTACATACGCCGTGGGCACAATCTCCCCCTCCATAACAGCCCGAACCAGCAGCCGCAAAACTCAACAACATAAGAATGATCACCAGTTTTTTCATTAAGAAGCTCCTCATAATTTGACTGACTTAGGCCTCAATCCCTAATGGAGTTATGGTTTTTATCAATATTTCTCAAACATTTCAATCAATTTTTTCAAATACCGGTGCATTTTTCCGTTTCAGCCGCTCAACTTTCTGTTTGGCCCGCACGATTTGCAGATGAGCCTTGGTATCGATACCCAGGACCACAAAATAGCCAATCGCGGCCAGAATCGACCCTACAATCAGCCCCCCAACCGTAAGGGACGCGAAAACCGAGGGCCCCAAACCCATCAGTCCCTCCCACAACACGGGAAAAACCGAGAACCCTAATTCCCATACCCTTCCCCATTTGAAACTTTCCAGGAGATGATCCAGTTTGCCCTGGTCAAAGGGACTGCCCAGAATAACGGCACCCAGATAATAGGTCCCCAGAAAAATGAAGGGACCCGTAATGGCATTGGTAAATTGCGCCGCCACCACGGCGCAAAGCTTACTGCAACGGAATAAGGCTGCAAAAAACAAGGCCATGAAAGTCTGCAACCCCATGGTGGGAGTGGTGCTGATAAACAACCCCAGGGCCACACCGCGGGCGAGACTCTCCGGGCTGGCCTGTAACCGGATAAACCGGTAATAAAAATATCTGCAGGCGCGTTTGAAGGATTCCATTTAGACCGTTTATGGTATGATAATCAGGCTTTTAGGCCCTTTTTATAATTATAACCTAAACCCCGCCAATAGGTTATGCCTTATTCTGCCGATGACCGTCAGCTGATTCTGGATCAATTGACCACCCATTTGATTGGATGCGAGATTTTAATCCATGATTCCGTCGAATCCACCAACAATACAGCCCTGCTCGAAGCTCAAAAGGGAATCAAGGAGGGTACGGTTATTCTGGCCGATAGCCAAACCAAGGGCAAAGGACGGCGGGATAGACAATGGTATTCAGAATCCCATGTGGGCATCTATCTTTCTACCATTTTAAAGCCTTCTATACCCACGGAGCAGATGGCTCAAATCACTCTGGTGGCGGGCGTGGCTCTGGTTCGGGCCATCAACGATTTCAGCCAGGCCCAGGCCTTTTTGAAATGGCCGAACGATATTTTTCTCAATCACAAAAAAGTCGCCGGCATCCTGACCGAAAGTTATCAGGGAGGCGACCACACCGGAGTCATACTCGGGATCGGGATCAACGTCAATCATTCCCGGTTTCCGGTTTCCCTCCAGCATATTGCCACCTCTCTGGCCATGGAGAACGGTGGATTAGTTGAAAGGCTCCCCCTCATCTCCTCGCTTCTCAATCACCTGGACAGGGAATACCGATGTTTCCTGGATGAAGGCATTTCACTGGCTATCGATCAATGGAATTTTAACAGTGAAATGTTCGGCAAAAATGTTTCCCTGACCCGCGGAACCGAGACATTTGTCGGAACCGCCATAAGGCTTGACGAGGAGGGACATTTGGTGATTTTGCTGGACAGCGGCGCCGAAACAGCGTTCGACTCCGGGGAAGTCAATCTACTGGAATGAGTTAATCCCTTTTTTGTTTTTTGGGAATAGGAAACTATAATGCTTTTATTTCAGTAAGTTATAGAATCTGAGACTGATCAACAATTAGGCAACCGGGTTTACTGTGTGTCTTATCTGCGCTTTAAAAAAGTAGAATATTTTACTTTCAGGTGTTCCGGGCATCCCTATCCAAAAACTACTCTCCGCCCCCCGGGGTATTAAAATTATCTGCGGCGATTCGCCGCCTGGCACTTCGGGAAGACTCCCCTCCCATGGAATGCTAGAATTGGGAACACTGAGAGAAAACCGGCTCAGAATGCAAGTAGAGCTTTTTCACACTGGATCCTGCATGCTTGAAATTGGCATCACCCTTTTTATTCTCATGTTTTTTCTTTTCCCGGTTCCGGGCCTCGCCGTCAGCCTGGGAGCCTGGACGTGTTACCTCGTCCACCGCAAGCTCCTTTTGTTAAAACGCCAGCCGCCCCAATGGAAGAAAATTATTTGGATATACTTTTTGACCGGGGCCCTGGATACCGTTTTAAGTTTCGCGATTGCCTTTATATTGGCGTGCACGATTTATTTTTTAATTTTCGACAGCCTGCGGCTTTTTATATTCAATTTCATTTTTTGTTTTTTGATTTCCTTTCGCTGGTTCGATTTCACTCATGCCCTGTTCCGCCGTCTGGTATTTAATTTAAAACCGCACTCCTTACCGCCTCCCAAAAACTCCGTCTTCTGTATGTTGATTGGACAGAGCACCGGTAGCGGGATGGGACTGGGCATGAAACCTGTTTCGCTCGACTCGGGCTATGTCTATTGGGATGAGGTTCAGCTTTTGTTCGATGGGGTCATCGGCCGCAGGGGTTTCACCCGGGAAACCGTTTTATCGGTTGAAAAAATCAGTTCCGAAAAAATCAAAATTGTCCCCACCCGGCAAAACTTAAACGAAGAAGCGGAGGCATGGATCATCGTCATCCGGCAACAATTTTATCCATTTAAAATGCGGGAACTGCGGGACCAATGGTTTGAACGGTTGTCCGGCCTCCAGCAATCCGGCGCCCCGGAATGGCCGCTCGATGGGCTGAAATCTTCCCGGATTTCCTCCGCTTGAACAATCCGGGTTATAGAATAAAGCCAGCAACGAATACCACCTCAATACCCGCATGGGGAAATGATGAAGGTTTCCATAGACAAAGACTATTACAAAATCCTCGGGGTTAAAAAAAGCTCCAAAATCAGGGATATCAAAAAACGGTATCGCGAACTGGCCCGCAAACACCATCCCGATACCAACCAGGGCAGTAAAAAAGCCGAGGAGGCCTTCAAGCGAATCTCCGAAGCCTACGAGGTTCTGGGCAATGCCAAAAAGCGAAAAACATACGACAAGCTCAGGGCCAACGGACGCAAGCGGCGGTCGGCCTATTCATCCGGTAGCCGGAGCCAGGGCCCTACTGATCCCTTCGACTTCGGCCGGCAATACACCCGCCAGGGACCCCGCCAAAGTCAGCAGGAACCCTTCAGCCAGCCGCCCTTTGCCGATGAACCCATTATCGACCCGGACATTCCCACCCGGGGTTTCGACCTGCAGTTCATGGTGGACGTCCCGTTTGTCGTGGCGGCCCTGGGCGGCCAAATCCCCTATACCTACGACAAACACGTCACCTGTCCGGAATGTATAGGTTCGGGATCAAATGATTACGAGGACCCGTGCGCAGTGTGCCAGGGCAAACAACGTGTCGTCGAGACCGTAACCCTGGATATAGACATCCCCTCCGGCGTGGCCGATCAATATACCCTGAAGTTCCCCAGACAGGGCGGCGCCGGACGCAATGGCGGCCCGCTGGGCGATTTGATGGTCAAAGTCTGCATCGAGGCGCATCCGCATTTCAAAAAGATCAAGACCGACATCCATTCGGTCGTCTCCATATCCCCGGAGCTGGCAGAAAAAGGCGGCCCGCTGGAGGTTTCAATGCTCGATTCCACCACCACCATCCAGGTCGAAGAAGGGACGCTTACCGGCGAAGAATTTCGCATTCCGGGTGCGGGAGCCACGCAACCCTGGGGCAAAAAACGCGGCGATTTTGTGGTCAAATTTCAGATTGATGAAAATTCAGGACCATAGGGAATCGGTTCTTTCGAGGGGAGCGGAGGGCAACCGGATTACGCGGCGGGGGCCTTTTCTTCAGATTGGGCTTCTTCCGGTTTGGCTTCTTCCTTAGGGGCTTCCTCTTTCTTGGGCGCCACCTCCCGCACCAGCCGCATCGAAGCCCAGATTTCGGCGGGGGGGTACTTAAAATCACTGCCGATTTTGAAATCAAACCGGACCACTTCTTCCTCCGAGCACTCGCTGATCCACGTATTGCTGACGCACCCTTCGGTAAAGACAGGATCTAACGGAAACGGCGTCCCATTTTTATCCACAACAGTTTCCTTCCTGCCCTTCTCCACCAGAGTCATCGCATCCGCTTTGCTGGGAATACGCCAGTCTTCATGGTCCGCGAACTTATCACCATTGACCTTGTCGACGTATTCCTTATGGCTTTCCCAAGTGAAAAATTTGTGCATATCCAGCCAGGCATCCGTCTGTTTCCACATCAAGCCGGAATTGGGATCGGTAATGGTGCCGTCTTTATTATCGATCAACGGTTTTTTCTCCACCTTGGGTTTGGCGGCAGGCTTGGGAGCCGCCTGGGGAGCGGGTTTGTCACCCGCGGGCTTGGTTTCCGCCGCCGGTTTCGCGCCCTCTGCGGGTTGTGCGGTGTCTTTAATAGGGGGTGTCTCGGACATGTTTATCCAGTCTCCAGCGTGACGCTGGATCCAATTTAGCTGGGGCGTTAAGGCACGGACCCTATGTGCCCCTCTTTTTAAAGAGGGGTTGGGGTGATTTAACGCCACCCGTGACGAAGGCTCAATGCAAAACTACTTTTCAACAAAAACCGGGGTTTTATTCAGGATATCGTTCAAATTCTTGTCGGATTCATTCAGGCTTTTCAGGACATCACTCAACTCGCCGGTAGAATAGCAATCCAACTGGCGTTTGTAATGATCCCGGTAATCCCGGGCGTTGTTCTGGACCCATTCCAAAACGGATTTTTCACACGCTTCAGAACGGTCCGCCATCCATCCTTTTTTTTCCAGAAACCGGGTCTGCGACTTCCGGATGATCTCGCAAATTAAATCACTTTTTATCTGAGTCATGGTCCATCCCATCAATGATCCAGCCTGGACCAAAGCTCCGTTCCTCAAGGAATCGGTACTTTAAATCGACTGTTTGGCATTGTCAACCCGAAACAAGGGGTCCTGTTTTCCGGCACAACAATTTCTCGCAAACGAATAGCCCGCTGGCGGTGGCCCAGGCCACACTTCTATTTTAGCTCTTTTTTGATCTCAAAAAAAACCTAAAAATGATTCTGGGAGTTAGTCCTTAAATATCTAATATCATTAACCTTATTTGTGCGCTTTTTGCGGGTCCAGCCAGTCTCTCAGACCCTCCCCCAGAAAATTGAACGACAGGATCGTGAGAAAAATTGCCAGTGAGGGAAACAGGATGAGGTGGGGATAAAACTTGATCGCCGTCCAGCCGTCGTTCGCCAGCGTGCCCCAACTGCTGAACGGCGGCGCGATCCCCAACCCGATAAAACTCAGCGTGGATTCAGCCAGTATAGCCACCGGGATGCGAAAGGTCAGGGTCACGATCAGCACTCCCCAGATATTGGGCAGGATTTCATGGAACACGATGCGGCCGTGCCCCGCCCCCAGCGCCCGCGCCGCTTCGATATAGGTAAACTCCTTGATGCGGAGCACCTCGCCCCGCACCAGCCGCGCCACGGTCACCCAACTCACCATGGTGAGCGCCAGAAATATTCCCCAGAGGCCCCGCCCCATGACCACCGTGATCAGGATGATCAACAACAGGTCCGGCAATGCAAACACCACGTCGACGAGGCGCATCATCACATTATCGGTCCGGCCGCCGGCATATCCGGAAACCGCCCCGTAGACGGTCCCGATCACCAGCGCGATCAGCGTGGTGGCCACTCCGATAAACAGCGATATCCGCGCCCCGTAGACCATCCGTGAAAATAAATCGCGCCCCAGCCGGTCGGTTCCCATCCAATGCGTGCTATCGGGTGATGCCAGGGTTTTCAGGGTATCCTGCGTCTCATAGGAATACGGCGCCAGCCACGGCGCGAACAACGCGCAACCCATCATCCCCAGCAAAAATAGTGCGCTCAATCGGGAGGGCAAGGATGTTTTACGCCACATGATTCAAACCTTCGGACCGGTGAGGGAAACCCTCGGGTCCAGTTTCATATAAATCAGATCCACGAATATATTCGCCAGCACGATCAACACGGCGTACACCAGCGTCACTCCCATGATCAGCGGATAATCGCGGTTGGTCACGGCGGTGATGAAAAAGTTTCCCATGCCGGGCACGGAAAAAATAAACTCAATCACGAAAGACCCGGTCACCAATCCCGCGGTCAACGGTCCCATCACCGAAACGATGGGACTGATCGAATTGCTGAGCGCGTGCTTGAGCAGTACCCGGGTTTCACTCAACCCCTTGGCCCGGGCGGTGCGGATATAATCGGCCCCCAGAACTTCGATCACCGTCGAACGGGTGAGACGCGCGATGTAACCCGCAAATCCGGCGCCCAGGGCAAACGCGGGCATGATCACATGACGCGGACCCTCCCATAACGCCGGCGGCAGCAGGTGCCATTGATGCGAGAACAGCAGAATCAACAATGCCCCCAGCACGAAACTGGGCAGGGAAATCCCCAGCGTGGCGGCGAAGATAAAGCCGTGGTCGATCATTGAGCCCTGGCGCGCGGCCGCAATCACCCCGGCGGGAATTCCCAGCCCCAGGGTGATCAACACCGCGCACAACCCCAGCGTGAGCGACACCGGAAAGGCTTCCAGAATAATATCCGACACGTCCCGCCCCACATACTTGTACGAGGGCCCCATATCGCCCTGCAGAATCTGCTTCATGTACAACAGGTATTGCTGCCAGACCGGCTTGTCGAGATGATACTTGGCTTCGATATTGGCGATGATTTCGGGAGGGAGTTTTTTTTCCTGATCAAACGGACCGCCGGGCACCCAATGCATGATGCCGAAGGTCAGGGTCGCCACGGTCAACAGAACCGGTATGCCATACCCCAGACGTTTGAAAAAGTACATCCACATGGCGGATATCCTAGCATAAGAGGAGGGGATACCCGCTAACCGTTATCGTAAGGCAAAACCTGGATTCTTCGTCGCCGATGGCTCCTCAGAATGACAAGATATATCCAATTTGTCATCCTGAGCGCCAGCGAAGGATCTAGGTTTATCCTGATTATCCTACTTAAGCAAAGGTCGCTTTCACAATATTTCCTTCCACCGGGGTCGGACTGGGATATAATACTTCGTTTCGCTCCATTTTTCGCGTGGAAGCCCCATCATGAACTATGAATCCCTAAAAGAATTTATCGCGCGGCTGGAAGCCGAAGGTGAGCTGGTGCGCATCAGCGAACCGGTCTCTCCCATCCTGGAAATCGCCGAGATCACCGACCGCGTCTCCAAAAGCCCGGACGGCGGCCAGGCCCTGCTATTCGAAAATGTCGAAGGGTCCGGCATGCCGGTGTTGATCAACGCGTTCGGCAGTTGGAAGCGCATCCGGATGGCTCTCGGCGTTTCCAGCCTGGAGAACATCGCGCAGGCCATCGACCGTTATCTCAAAATCGCGCCGCCCGCGACACTGATGGACAAGGCCAGACTCATCCCGATGCTCCTCGAGGCTTCCAACTTTCCACCGAAAATCGTGTCCGCCGGACGCGCCTCCTGTCAGGAAGTGGTGTTGACCGGCGACCAGGTAGACCTCGGGCGCCTGCCCATCCTGCAATGCTGGCCGGACGATGCCGGACGGTTCATCACCTACCCCATCGTCATCAACCGCAGTCTCGACCGGAGCATCCGCAACGTCGGCCTGTACCGCATGCAGGTGTTCGATCAAAAAACCACGGCCATGCACTGGCATATCCATAAAGACGGCGCCCACTTCTTCCACGAATACCAGAAAGCCAACAAGCGTATGGAAGTGGCGGTGGCCATCGGCGCCGATCCCGCAACCTGTTACGCCGCCTCGGCACCCTTGCCCTACGGCGTCGATGAATTTCTGCTGGCGGGATTCATCCGCAAAAAGCCGGTGCCGCTGGTGCAATGCCTAACGGTCGACCTCGAAGTTCCGGCGCATGCCGAGATCGTGCTGGAAGGCTATATCGACCCCGCCGAGATGCGGCTGGAAGGACCGTTCGGCGATCACACCGGCTACTACTCGCAGGACGGCGACTATCCGGTGTTTCACATCACCGCCATCACGCACCGTAAGAATCCCGTTTACCTGACCACCATCGTCGGCATTCCGCCGCAGGAGGATTTTTATCTCGGCAAGGCGACCGAACGCATTTTCCTGCCCCTGCTCAGAACTCAACTGCCGGAGGTCGTGGACATGAACATGCCGCTGGAAGGCGTGTTTCACAACTGTGTCATCGTCTCCCTCGACAAGCGTTACCCGATGCAGGCCCGGCGAGTCATGAGCGCCCTGTGGAGCATGGGACAGATGAGTTTCGTCAAAACCATCGTCGCGGTCGATGCAAACGTGGACGTCCAGAACGAAGCGGAAATTTTAAAGTTCCTGCTCAACGAGGCCGACCTGGAGCGGGATCTGTTTTTCTCGGAGGGCATTCTCGACGTCCTCAACCATGCTTCCGATCAGGCCCTGTACGGCTCCAAGCTCGGCATCGACGCCACCCGCGCCATCGAGGGAGAACCACCCCGGCAAAAATTATCCATGGAACCCCCAACGCCCGCAGCGGGAAGTGCGGAACGGGTGAAGAAAAAATTTTCCGCAGTGAATGACAGCCGCGCAATCGACATCTCAACGCGCCGGCCGATTCTGCTGGTGGCTTTCAATAAAACCGGCCCCGGACAGGCGACGGACTTCATCCGGAATTTTTTCAGGGAAGAAGCGTTTCAATCCATCGGGGTACTTTTGGTGCTGGAGGCGCATGTGAACCTGCAAAGCAAATCTGAAGTGCTTTGGAAACTGTTCAACAATCTCGATCCCAAACGGGACGTCATCATTTCCGGTCAACGTATTGGCGTCGACCTGACACGCAAACTGCCGGAGGAAGGCTACCAGCAGAACTGGCCGGAAGAGATCGTCATGTCCGGCGAAATCAAACAACGGGTCGAGAAAAAGTGGCATTCTTTATTTAAAGTAAAACATGAGTTATAGTCTTTTAAATACGTAAAATGGCAATAGAAAATATAACGATAAAAGGCGCGCGCGAGCACAACCTTAAAAATATCAACCTGACTCTGCCGCGGGAAAAACTGGTGGTCATCACCGGTCTCAGCGGGTCGGGCAAATCCTCGCTGGCGTTCGACACCATTTACGCCGAGGGCCAGCGCCGCTACGTCGAGTCGTTGTCCGCCTACGCCCGGCAGTTTCTGGAGTTGATGGAAAAACCGGACATCGATTACATCGAAGGCCTGTCCCCGGCCATCTCCATCGAACAGAAAACCTCCAGCAAAAATCCACGGTCCACCGTCGGCACCGTCACCGAAATCTACGATTACCTGCGCCTGCTCTACGCGCGGGTCGGCCATGTGTTCTGCTACGGATGCGGCCGCCGAATCTCCTCGCAAACCGTGCAGCAGATCACCGATCAGGTGCAAAACATTCCCGCAGGCCGCAAAGTGATGATCCTGTCGCCGATCGTGAAGGACCGTAAAGGGGAATTCAAAAAGACTTTACTCGAACTTCAGAAAAAGGGGTTCGTGAGAGCGCGCATCGACGGCGAAGTGCGCAAACTGGAAGAAGGCGTTGAGCTCAACAAGAAATTCAAGCACACCATCGAAGCGGTGGTCGACCGCCTCGTCATCAAAAGCAACATGGGTAAGCGTCTGGCCGACTCGGTGGAATCCGCCCTCCAACTGGGCGAAGGCAGTCTGGTCGTTTCCGTCCTGGGTAAAGGAAAATCAGACAAAGGGGAAGAGATGCTGTTCAGCGAAAAGTTCGCGTGCAGTTACTGTAACATCAGTTATCCGGAACTGGAGCCGCGCCTGTTTTCCTTCAACAATCACACCGGCGCCTGTTTCAAATGCGACGGGTTGGGAAACAAAATGGAGATCGATCCCGACCTCGTTATCCCCGACTCCTCCCTGTCGATCCGCGACGGGGCGATCCATCCCTGGCAGAAAAAAACCTCCATCGCTTTTCACCAGATGGTGGAAGCGCTGGCGCAGAATTTCAAATTCAAGTTGAGCACGCCGCTCAAAGAATTTCCGCAGGCAACCCGCGACATCCTGCTCTACGGGGCGGGGGATCAACCGGTGAAATATTTTTATGAGAAAAATGACCGGAGGCAGACCTATACCGGCACCTACGATGGCATCCTCCCGGATATGGAGCGGCGTTACCATGAAACCGAATCCGCCTCCCAGCGCGACGAAATCGCGCGTTACATGCGCTCCCTGCCCTGCCCCGCCTGCAACGGCGCCCGGTTGAGAAAGGAAGCCGTGTCCGTGCGGGTCGGCCAAAAAAATATCGTGGAGTTGACGGGGCTCTCCATCAGCGCCCTCGGGCAATTCTTCGGCGATTTAAAATTCAGCAGGCAGGAGTATTCCATCGCCCGCCGCATCGTCAAGGAGATCAGCGAGAGATTGAAATTTCTGGTGGACGTCGGCCTGGAATATCTCACGCTGAACCGCACCTCCGCCACCCTGTCCGGCGGGGAGAGCCAGCGCATCCGCCTCGCCACGCAGATCGGCTCCAGCCTGATGGGCGTCCTGTACGTGCTGGACGAACCGAGCATCGGCCTGCACCAGCGCGACAATGACCGCCTGCTCGGCACGCTCACCAAACTGCGCGACCTCGGCAATACGGTGATCGTGGTCGAGCATGACGAAAACACCATCACCGCCGCCGATTATGTGGTCGACCTCGGACTGGGCGCGGGCATTCATGGCGGGGAAGTGATCTTCGCGGGCACACCCAAGGCCCTCTTGAAAAATAAAAAATCACTCACCGCGCAATACCTTTCCGGCCGGAAAAAAATTCCCATTCCCAAAAAGCGGCGCCAGGGCAACGGACATTTCCTGGAGATCACGGGGGCGCAACACAACAACCTGAAAGCCATCGACGTCAGCATTCCCCTCGGATGCCTCACCTGCATCACCGGCGTGTCCGGTTCCGGAAAAAGCACGCTGACCATCGACATCCTGTACAAGGCGCTGGCCAGTCATTTCTGGAACGCGATGGACAAACCGGGGGCCTTCAAAAAGATCAAGGGGATTCATCATCTCGACAAGGTGATCGACATCGACCAGTCACCCATCGGCAGAACGCCGCGGTCGAATCCGGCCACCTATACCGGCCTGTTCACCATCATCCGCGATTTGTTCAGCGAAGTGCCGGAGGCGCGCCTGCGCGGGTACCGTCCGGGCCGGTTCAGCTTCAACGTCAAAGGCGGACGGTGCGAAGCCTGCCAGGGCGACGGCCTGATCAAAGTGGAGATGCATTTTCTGCCGGACGTTTTCGTGACCTGCGAAGTGTGCCAGGGCAAACGGTTCAATCGCGAAACGCTGGAGATTTTGTACAAGGGTAAGACCATCGCCGACGTGCTGGAAATGACGGCGGAAGAAGCCGGTGATTTTTTTCAGAATATTCCGGCCATCCGAACCAAGCTGGAAACCATCAACAGTGTCGGCCTCGGCTACATCCACCTCGGCCAGCCCGCGACGACCCTTTCCGGCGGCGAGGCGCAGCGCGTAAAACTCGCCAAGGAACTCAGCAAGCGCAGTACCGGTCAGACACTCTACATCCTCGACGAGCCCACCACCGGCCTGCACTTTCACGACATCGAACATCTGCTGGGGGTAATTTCCAAACTGGTGGACGCCGGCAACAGCGTAATCATCATCGAACACAACCTCGACGTGATCAAAACCGCGGATTACATCATCGACCTGGGACCCGATGGCGGTGACAACGGCGGCGAAGTGATCGCCTGCGGCACCCCGGAGGAAATTGTGAAGGTCAAACAATCCTATACCGGGCAGTATTTAAAGCAATGCTTGAATAAAAACTAATCTTATTCCAGACAAAAATTTCCGCCGAAGTTCCCCAGCCTCGTCAGAGCGGCCGCACTCCTACCTTAAATGGGTGGAACCTTCCCTTGAAAATCATGCCCCTACGCAAATAAATCCGGCGGCCCCCATATTAAAAGAACCCTTCATCGAAAACGCAACATCCTTAATGATGTCAGGTGTTATTTTTCTTACGGGGGAAATCATGATTTACGTGTCCGATCCTGCCATTTCTCATAAACATCCACGTTTCCCCGGTTCACATATGTGGAAGGAGATTGAACCATGAAAAAACGAAAAGTCGCATCGAATCCCAACGAAGAAATCGGCGACTATATGGTCCGTCCGGTTTTGAGTGTCAGCCACGATACCTCGACTCAGGAGGCGGCCAAAATTATGGAAGCGAATCATATTGGATCGCTGCTGGTCAAAGAAGGCGAAACCTTTGTCGGAATCATCACGGAAACGGATTTAACGCGGAAACTTGTGGCGCAGGGGTTGCAGGATAAAAACCCCAAAGTCGGTGAGATCATGACCGCCCCGCTCCAGACCATCGACTGTCATGAACCTATTGTGGAAGCCAACCAGCGGATGGCCAGCAAAAAGGTCCGCCACCTCGCCGTCACCGAAAAGGATGAGGTGGTCGGTATGCTATCGGTCAAGGACTTGATCCATTACTATGCCAATCCGCGTATCCGGTCCTGGTAG
>CBDVDB010000047.1:0-12544 GCA_965372625.1 uncultured Nitrospinaceae bacterium | reverse complement strand
TATCATTTTAAGAGAAACATGTCAGGTGGAATCCGGGCCGGGCGGTTTTTTTATACGAATCAACATATGAAATCATTACTCCGCGTTTTAGGTTACCTGAAACCGTACAAAAAATTCGTGGCGCTGACCCTCGGGTTCGCCATTTTCACCACCCTGCTGGATCTGGTGCCGCCCTGGCTGATCAAGGAGATCGTCGACCGCCTGGTGGATCCGGTCGACGACGGATGGGTGTATACCATCGTCGGGATTCTGGTGCTGGCTTATTTCGGCAGGAATTATTCCAATTACAAGCGCATCATGGTCAACAACCGGCTCGAGCAGAAAGTGGTGTTCGATATCCGCTCCCACGTTTACCGGTCTCTGCAGAAACTGTCGCTCAATTATTTTGAGGACCGGTCGACCGGGGAGATCATGTCGCGCGTCAATGACGACGTCACCCACGTCGAGCGGATTTTCATCGACGGGGTGGAGCAGATCGTCACCGCCGCGCTGACCCTGATCGGCATCATGATCATCCTGTTCATGCTCCACTGGAAACTGGCGGTGGCCTCCCTCATTCCCATTCCTTTTCTGGTGATCGGCGCGTGGAGGTATACCCGCCGGGCCCACGGCTTGTACCATCAGGTGCGGGAACGCGCCGCGAAAATGAACGGCATCCTGCAAGACGGAATTTCCGGCATCAAGGAAACCCTCTCCTTCAACCGGCAGGCCCATGAGGTGCAGCGGTTCGACCAGCGCAGTGACGATTATTGCAAAGGTACGCTGGAAGTGATGAAACTGTGGGCGGTGTACTCGCCCGCCATGATGTTTCTGGGATCGCTGGGTACCGTGGCGATTATCCTGTACGGCATCGGCCTGGTGCAGGCGGAGGAAATTACCGTCGGGACGCTGGTCGCGTTTATCGGGTATCTGGCGCTGTTTTACACGCCCATCAACCAACTGCACACGTTGAACCACATGCTCCAGCACGCGTTGGCCTCCGGGGAACGATTGTTCGAGATTATCGACGCGCAACCGGACGTGCAGGAAGACCCCGACCCGGTCCACCCCTCGGCCCCGGTTCAGGGGGAAGTATCGTTTAACGCCGTCGAATTTTCTTATGTAAAGGCTAAAAAAGTTCTGCATCAGGTATCGTTCACCCTGTACCCGGGAGAAAAAGCGGCGCTGGTGGGCCATACCGGAAGCGGCAAGTCCACCATCGTCAAGCTGCTCATGCGGTTTTACGATGCGGAAGCGGGGCAGGTGCGGATCGACGGCCACCCGATCCAAAAACTCAGCCTGGATTATCTGCGGGAGCAGGTGGGGCTGGTCTCGCAGGAACCGTTTCTGTTCAACGGCACGGTACTGGAAAATATTCTGTACGGTCGGCTGGAAGCGGAACGCGAGCAGGTGGAACGGGCGGCCAAAGCCGCGCACGCTGATGAATTCATCGAGCAGTTACCCATGGGATACGACACACTGATCGGGGAACGCGGCGTAAAACTTTCCGGCGGCGAGCGGCACCGGCTGGCCATCGCCCGCGTGTTTTTAAAGGATCCGCCCATCCTGGTGCTGGACGAGGCCACCGCCTCGGTCGACGCGGAGACGGAGGTCAAGATCAAGGAAGCGTTGAACCATCTGATGGCGCTGCGCACCACGCTGGTGATCGCGCACCGTTTGTCCACACTGGAAGGAGCGAACCGGGTGCTGGTGCTGAAAGGCGGCCGGCTGGTCGAGTCCGGCACGCACAAGGAATTGATTCAGGCCGACAGCGAATACGCCAGCCTGTTCAAATCACAACTTCATTTGTAGGAATGGGGAAAACCGGGAGAGGAGACTTATTCTTTTTCGGTATTGAAGACACCTATGTTGCGGAATTTTTCCCGCCGTTGCTCGACCAGTTCGTTCGGTTTTAATTCCATCAACTCTTTCAGATTCACCCGCAGGGCTTTTTTTAACAAAATGGCGGCCCATTTATGGTGGCGGTGCGCCCCGCCCAGAGGTTCGCCGACAATTTGATCGATCACGTTCAGTTTTTGCAGTTCCTTCGAGGTTAAATTCAGAGCCCGGGCGGCCTGCTTCACCTTTCCCTTGTCACCCCATAAAATGGATGCGCACCCCTCGGGGGAAATTACGGAATACACCGAATGTTCGAGCATGATGACGCGGTTGCCCAGCCCGATGGCCAACGCGCCGCCGCTGCCGCCTTCCCCGATCACCACGGCGATGATGGGAACCTTGAGGCTGGACATCACAAACAGATTGCAGGCGATGGCTTCCGACTGTCCGTTTTCCTCCGCATCGACGCCGGGATAAGCGCCGGGCGTATCGATCAGGGTAAGGATGGGAATGTTGAACTTTTCTGCGAGTCGCATCAGCCGGAGGGCTTTCCGGTAGCCGGCGGGTTGCGACATGCCGAAGTTGCGGCGAATCTTCTCATGGTTATCGCGGCCTTTCTGATGGCCGATCACCATCAACGTCTGGTCGTCGAACTTGGCGAACCCGCCGACGATGGACGCCCCGGTGCCGCCATGCCGGTCGCCGTGCAACTCCTGAAAATCGGTGAACATGTTCTCGATATAGTCCAGCGTATAGGGACGGCCGGGGTGGCGCGCCACCTGGGTTTTCTGCCAGCCATCGAGGCCGTTGAAGACATCCCGCTTCATGTGGCGGAGTTTTTTCTTCAGCTTGGCGATTTCGTGGGTCAGGTCCCCGACGCTGTCATACATATTCGACAGGGAATATAATTCCTTGATCTGATTTTCAATCGCGAAAATATCTTTTTCAAAATCCAGAATCTGTGCCATGGTTACCGCTAAAGTGTTTGTTGATTAATGATCAATAAAACCCGAAAATCGGATAAACAAGATTTTTCAGGGTAGCGGATTCCGCCAGCGCCCGGGCTCCTTCCGATCCGATTTTGTTTTGCCCTAACCGCAGGGATTCCAGCTGGGCCATCGTCGGCGATGCGGCCAGCGCCCGGGCTCCTTTATTACCGATGCGGTTGAAATTCAAGTCCAGGTTTTTTAAATGGCCCAGCACTTTGGATTCCGCCAACGCCTGGGCTCCCCGGTCGGTAATGCGGTTGGCCGCCAGATACAGGGAAACCAGTTGCTTCAATCTGGGCGACCGGGCCAGCGCGATCACGGATTCATCGCTCAGGTTGTTGTTGTTCAGGTTGAGCTCGCGGATCCCGTCAAGGTGCGGTGAATTCAGCAGGGCTTTTAAGCCGGCATCGCCGATATAATAATTTTCCAGGTTTTCAAGGGAGCCTTGTCCCTTCCAAAACTCGATCTTCCGCCGGAATTTAAAATTTTCCAAAGCCTCGCGGCCGGCATCATCCAGCGGATTGTAGGCCAGGCCCAGCTTGACCAATCGGGTCAAACCGGAAGCCTTCGTGAGGGCCAGGGCTCCGGCGTCCTCCACCCGGTTGTAATTCAAATTCAACTCCACCAGGTGGGACAGCTTTTGCGATTGCGCCAGGGCCTGCGCACCGGCGTCGCCGATCCGGTTCCGGTACAGGTTCAGCACCTCCAGTTTGCCCAGCGAGGGGGATTCCGCAAGGTAACGCGCCCCCTGATCGGTCACCCGGTTGTTCTCGAGATACAACTCTCTCAGGTTACCGAGGTATTGAGATTGCGCCAGCGCGCGCACGCCTTCGTCCCCCACCTGGCCCTTATATATCTTGAGCACCTGGACGGTTTTCATCAGAGGCGATTGGGCCAGGAAAGCGGCTCCCTGGTCTCCGATGATTTTTTCGTTCAGGCGCAGGGTCTGGTGGTTCCGGCGCAGTTTCTTTTCGATGTATTTTCCGAGCGCCTCGGGAGACATCGGCCGGGCCGCTGCCAGGAAAAACACCCACACAAACAGCAGGCCCAAGGCCCGCCAGACTGGCGGTTTCATATTAATCGGTTAATTGGGTAAATAGATTGAATTTAAAAGGGTAATTTCTCTATGCTCTTATTGTAGCAAGGGAGGTTATTCTTTTTCAATGGCTTTCAGACGTTTTTCGAGCTTCTGGAGGTTCCGGGATATTTCCGGTAATTTAGGCAATAGGGTGGTATATCGCTTCCAGGTCATGGCAGAAACCGCCGGAGTCCCTCCATAAAACCCCGGTTCCGGGAGGTCTTTGGTCACCCCCGCTTTCGCCGCAACGATCACCTGATCCCCGAGGGTGACGTGGTCCGCCAATCCTGCCTGCCCCGCCAGAATGACATGATGCCCCAGCGTGCAGGTGCCTGCCATTCCCACCTGGGCCACGATGATGGAATGCTGGCCGATGTCGCAATTGTGGGCGATTTGCACGAGGTTATCGATTTTGGTTCCCTCCCGCACCACCGTTTCCCCGAATGTGGCCCGATCGATGCATGAGTTGGCCCCGACTTCCACATGGTCCTCGATCACCACCCGGCCCACCTGATTGATTTTGACATGCTGTCCCTTTTCGTCAGGGGTATACCCGAACCCGTCGGCACCGATCACCACCCCGGCGTGCAGAATGACATGATTCCCGATAACCGTATTACGATACAGGGTGACATTGGGAAACAGGGTCGCGTTGTTACCGATGCGGCATCCCTCCTGCACCACCACGCCGGAATGCAAAACGGTATTGTGGCCGATCACCACATCCCGCCCAATGGCCACAAACGGACCGATGGCAACGTCTTTCCCCAGTTGAACACCCTCGGCGATGGCGGCTTGGTCGTCGATGCCGGGTTGCGGCCGCGGTTCGGGATGAAACTCCGCCAGCAGTTTGGCGAAGGCCAGAGCCGGGGCGGGATGAATCACCTGCGCTTTATCGGTCACCTGGGCCTGTTGAACGATCACCGCAGAAGCTTTGCTGTTTTTCAATTGTTCTTTGAATTTTTTATGCGCTATAAACGTGATCTGGCCCGGTCCCGCCAGTTCCATTCCATTGATTCCGGTAATTTCGAGGGAACCGTCCCCCTGGACGGTGCCGCCCAACCGGTCAGCGATTTCTTGCAATTTCATAACCATCCCTCGTGTTATGGGTTTGGATTTATATTATCATTTCCTTCCCGATGGATTTCACCTGTCCGTCGGCCAATTGCAGAACCCGGTCCAGGCTTCGGGCGATTTTGAGGTTGTGGGTCACGATCACAAAGGTTTGATTGGTTTCTTTATTCAATTTCCGGGCCAGCGCCATGAAATTTTCGCTGGCGTGGCTGTCCAGGTTTCCGGTCGGCTCGTCCGCCAGCACCACTTCCGGCTGGTTGACCAGACTGCGCGCCAAAGCCACTCTTTGAGTTTCCCCGCCGGAAAGCTCGCCCGGCTTGTGATGCAGACGGTCTTTCAATCCCAACAGGTCCAGCAATTCCTCCGCTCTGTGCTGTACCGATTTTTTATCCCGGAGCGCGATCAATCCGGGAAACATGGCATTTTCGAGGGCGGTAAAATCGGGCAGCAAATTAAACGTCTGAAACACAAATCCGATATGCCGGTTGCGAAACTGTTCGAGGAAACCGTTTTTCTGTTGGAAAATATTTTGTCCCTTGAAAAAGATCTGGCCCGCTTCCGGCCGGTCCAGGCCTCCCAGAATATGGAGCAACGTGCTTTTCCCGGAGCCGGAAGCGCCGACGATTCCCAGAATCTCTCCGGAGTGGACCTCGAGGCTGGCGCCGGTTAACACATGAACGGCTTGGGTTTTGGTGTTGTAGGATTTGCTCACCTCGACGGCGGAGAGCAGGGGTTTTGAATTTTTCGGCAACTCACTCATAACGCAACCCATCCACCGGTTCCAGGCGGGACGCCCGCCAGGCGGGATACAAAGAAGCCAGATAACAAATCAGTATCGAAAATACGATGATCAAAAACGAATCGAAATACTGAATCTGCGAGGGTAATTCGTCCAGATAATACACGTCGCTGGGGAATGCCTTAATGTCGAACACTTTTTCGATGAACCCGACGATTTCATTGAGATTGGGAACGATGGTGAACCCGGCGATGCATCCTAATGCAGTGCCGCATATTCCGATGATCAACCCCTGCATGCTGAAAATTTTCATGATGCTCGCGCGCGTGGCGCCCATGGATTTCAAAATGGCAATGTCCTTGGCCTTATCCATCACCACCATGAATAACGTGCTGATAATGTTGAACGCGGCGACCAGGATGATCAGAATCAGGATGATGAACATGGTGATCTTTTCCAGCTTGAGAGCGGAAAAAAGATTCTTGTTCATCTGCATCCAGCCGCGGGCATGGTAGGGCATTCCCAGTTTCTCCTGGATGACGGCGGCGATATGCCCCGCCGCGTCGATATCGTCGACCTTGATTTCGATTCCCGATACCCGGTTTTTCAACCCGAACAGCGATTGCGCGGAGGAAATGGAAATAAACGCCAGGTTGGAATCGTACTCATACATTTTGGATTCGAAGATGCCGACCACTTCCACCATTTTAATTTTTGGGATCATGCCCAGCGGAGTCATACGAACCGAAGGCGACAGCATGGCCAGAATATCGCCGGTCCCTACGCCGAGTGAACGGGCGAGTTCCTTGCCGAGAATAATGCCCTTGCGCTGAATGCCGGAATCCCCGGCGGAGGGGCGCGGCGGCGCCCGGTTCAGATAAGCCAGTTTTCCCTCCGTGAGGTTCTTCTGCAAATCGGAGATATTGGCTTCCCGTTCCGGATCCACTCCGCGGATGATCACCCCGGAGCTTCTGCGGCCGAAGGTCAGCATCACCTGCTTGAGAATAAACGGAGCGGCATCCTTGACATGGGGAACGGTTTTGATCTGCTGAATGACGTTTTCATAATCCTCCATCCCGCCGCCCGTCAAATCGGTAACCACGATATGGCTGTTGGTTCCCAGAATTTTATCGCGCAGGTTCTGGCCGAACCCGGTCATTACCGCGATGACGACGATCAGGGCCATGACGCCCAGCGCCACGCCGCCCATGGATATAACGGTGATGAGGGAAATAAAGTTCTGGGATTTGCGGGAACAGAGGTGACGCCAGCTGATTCGTAGTTCGTAGCTCATGGGACTCCGTTGAAAAGATGGACAAGCCGGCCCGGTTACCGGTGTTAACAGCTTAAACCGATCAGGCTTCCTTTTTCAACTGTGGGAATAAAATAACGTCGCGGATCGATGGGGCATCGGTGAACATCATGACCAGGCGGTCGATTCCAATACCCTCCCCGGCGGTCGGCGGTAATCCGTATTCCAGGGCGCGGATGAAGTCGTGATCCATCCAGTGCGCCTCTTCATCGCCCGCATCTTTCTGCTCCACCTGCTGTTCGAAGCGCTCTTTCTGATCGATGGGATCGTTCAACTCGGTATAGGCGTTGGCCAATTCGCGGCGGCCGACGAATAACTCGAACCGCTCCACCAGTTCGGGATCGTCCTCTTTCTTTTTGGACAAGGGGGAAAGTTCCAGCGGGTAGTCGGTGATAAAGGTGGGTTGCACCAGCAGGTGTTCCACAAAATGGTCGAACAGTTTGCCTAAAATTTTCCCGAACGTGTCCCGTTTCTCCAGCGGCACCTTATGCTCCAGAGCATAGGCCACCGCGCGATCCTGGGTGGCAATGACTTCGGCGGGTATCTTTCCTATTTCTATCAGCGATTGCTTGAACGTGAACTCCTGGAAGGGCTGGGAGAAATCGATCGTCTCCTGCCGGGTCTCGCCTTTTTCTTCCCAGGTGCAGGGGAACACCAGTTTATCGAAAACCGTCTGGCCGATAGTCCTGAACAATTCCTCGGTCAGCGTCATCAGATCCCGGTAGTCGGCATAGGCCGTGTAAAATTCCAGCATGGTGAATTCGGGATTATGTTCAGTGGAAATACCTTCGTTGCGGAAGCTCCGGTTGATCTCGTATACCCGTTCCATGCCGCCCACCACTAATCGCTTCAGATAAAGCTCCGGCGCCACGCGCAAATACAAATCCATATCCAGGGCGTTGTGATGCGTCTCGAACGGCTTGGCGGTGGCGCCTCCGGGAATGGCCTGCATCATCGGCGTTTCCACTTCCAGATAATTCCGCTCGTTGAGAAAATTGCGGATGGTCTGGATGATTTTACTGCGCGCGATGAAAATCTCTTTCACCCCGGGGTTGACGATCAGATCGACATAGCGCTGGCGGTACCGGAGTTCGACATCCTTGAGGCCGTGCCATTTTTCGGGAAGCGGCAACAGCGATTTGGTCAGCAGGGTGACCTTTTTGGAAAATACGGTGAGTTCGCCGGTTTTGGTCTTGGACAACCGCCCCTCCACGCCCAGAAAATCGCCGATATCGAACTTGGAGAACAACTCGTAGGCCTCGGCTCCGATATCATCTTTTTTGATGTACACCTGAATCTGGCCGCTGCCGTCCTTGATGTTGCAGAAGGTGGTCTTGCCGTGTTTGCGGCGGGTCATGATCCGCCCCGCGACGATATATTCCCGCGGCTTTTCCTCGAGTTGTTCCTTCGAGAGTTCGTGGAACTCGTTGGTTAGATCACCGATAAAGGCGTTGATCTTGAACCGGTTGATGTAGGGATTGATACCCTTTTCGCGAAACTCGGCGACTTTGTCGCGGCGAAGTTTAAGCAGGTCCGTAGATTCTTCCATGAATGATAAACTGGGTTTTAATTGTGGATGAGACGATCATGAAACCGGCAGCCCAAAGAACAAGCGGTTTCCGGAACCTTCACTCGGGCTTATCGGGCCATCTGAACAAAACGCGCTTCCCGGACCACCGTAATTTTGATCTCACCGGGATAAGTGACTTCTTTTTCTATGCGCTTGGCCACATCTTTGGAAATCAGATTGGCTTCGTCATCGGAGATATTGTCGGGAACGACAATGATGCGGACCTCTCTTCCAGCCTGGATGGCGTAGGTTTTTTCCACTCCCTTGAAGGAGTCGCCGATTTCTTCCAGCTGAGACATCCGCTTGACATAGGTTTCCAGCATTTCCCGCCGCGCTCCAGGCCGGGAGGCTGAAATAGTATCCCCGGCGGCGGTCAACACCGCGTACAGGGATTCCGGCTCCACATCCTCGTGATGCGAGGCGATAGAGTTGATCACATACTTGTGCTCGTTATATTTAGTGGCGATCTCCACGCCCAACTGCGTATGGGTGCCGTCGGTATAGCGGTCGATGGCTTTGCCGATATCATGAAGCAGGCCCGACCGTTTGGCGAGTTGGACGTCCAGCCCCAACTCCGCGGCCATGGCGCCGCACACCCAGGCCACCTCCTTGACGTGTTCCAGCACGTTCTGCGTGTAACTGGTGCGGTACTTGAGACGTCCCAGCAATTTTACCATATCGGGATGCAGATAGTCGATGCCGGTCTCTATGACCGCCTGCTCACCGGCTTCCTTGATGCCCTGATCGACTTCCTTTTTGCATTTGGAGACGACTTCTTCAATGCGGCCGGGATGAATGCGGCCGTCGAGAGTCAGTTTTTCCAAAGCCCTTCGGGCGACTTCCCGGCGAATGGGATCGAACCCGGACAGCACCACGGCGCCGGGGGTGTCGTCGATAATTAAATCAATTCCGGTGGCCTGCTCGAGGGCCCGGATGTTTCTTCCTTCCCGGCCGATAATCCGTCCCTTGATTTCATCGTTGGGCAACTCGACGACGGACACGGAAGATTCGGCGACATGATCCGAGGCCACCCGTTGCACGGCGAGGGAAATAATCCGGCGCGCTTTGTCATCGGCATTATTTTTCGCGTCTTCTTCAATTTTTTTGACTTCCTTGGCCGCTTCCAACCGGGCGGATTGAATCACCTGGTTTTTAATCGCTTCCTTGGCTTCTTCCGCGGAATAGGAGCTGATTTCTTCGAGGTGTTTAATCTCGTCGGCGATCAATTGATTATATTCATCCTGTTTTTTTCCCAGTTTTTGCTGTCCCTCATTCATCTCCTGTTGCCGGCGCTCAAAGGTCCTTTCCGCTTCCCGGTTTTTATCCACCAGGGCGTTCAGTTCATTTTCTTTCTGACGGTAATCTTTTTCCTTATCCCGCAACTCGCCCTGCTTGTTTTCCAGATCTTTTCTGGCATCGCTGATCAACGCGATTTTTTCTTCTTTGGCCTCAACCGCCGCTTCTTTCTTGAGAGTTTCCGACTCGCGCTCCGCTTCCTTGATGATTTTATCGCCTAACGCCTCGGCTTCTTTCAGCCGGAAGTTCGAGAACATCTTCCGTATATAATATCCGACCAGATACCCGGCCACCAAAGCCAGGATCACCCCGATAATCAGAGCTATCAAGTTAATCTGAATGTTCTGTAAGGCATCCATATTGGGTTCCTCATTGATCTATTATAAAAATGAACTCCGCCGGCCTCTAGGTGCCGGAACAATTCATCGTCGTGTTCTCGGTAATGATGGTGTCAATTGGGATGTCGCTCCCGCCTTGAGGAACGGCATCCAACACCTGAAAACCAAATGCCAGGGCCACCCGGGACACATGTGAACCCAGGCGGCGCAGCAACCGGTCGTAATAACCTTTACCGTGCCCAATGCGGCCTCCCCTGCGGTCAAACGCCACACCGGGCGCCACCACCAGATCGATCTGATCCGGTGATACCCAGTGGCGATCCTTAGCCACCGGCTCGCGGACCCCGAACGGTCCCAATTGAAATTTCGCATCCGGACCGGGTAACTCGGAAATCTCCAGCTCGTCACTTTCCGGGTTCACCACCGGAACGAATACCCGTTTCCCCGATTCGAAGGCCCGTTGCAACAAATCATCGGTGCGGACTTCTTCATCCTTGGAAAGGTAAATCAGGATCGATTCCGCTTTCTGAAAATCCTCGCACTGCAACAGGGCACTTACAATGTCCCGGCTTCGGGCGTCCCGGGTGTCCGGGTTCTGGGATTTCCGCTTCTCCAGAATCTCCTTCCGGATCGCCGCTTTTTGCTGGAACAGCGTTGCCGACGCCACATCAGTTTTCCCAACCTCATCCTGCAAAATTCGGGATGGATTTTTACCCTCAACAATAAGGGCGCTTGCATTAAAAGGATAATCCGGCCACACCGGATGGGTCCCTTAAAAATTTAAAGCTATCGATCGTGGCACGAGGGGGGTGCAGGTAAAAGAAGGTTCAACCCTTAAAAAGACGGCTCTGGTTTTGAACGGAATCGAAGGAAATCAAGGAAGGATATGGGTCTTGACCGCTGGCCGACCCGGCGGGAAAAGGTCGAAATCTCGAACATTCCAGAAGGCAACAAGGTTCTATATCGATTAAAAACGTATCCTTGAATCGTGATCCGTTCATTAGAGTCATCATCCAATCGGGGGAACTGAGGGCCCGCAGGTTTTTAACCCGTCCGGCTCCAACTCTCTACCACCCGGCTCTTTAAACAATTTATAAAAAAATGCTTCCCCGCAAATGCCGTGCAAAAATCATTTCTTGAACCTGCCAAGGACAGGTGGGATCTCCGTAAACTGTTTCAGGCTTCCTCCGAAGAGGCATGCTCACCACAGCCAGTTTCGACCCCTTGATTAAACGTTGGCTCAAGAATGGATCTTAAACTCGAGCACCACAGGGAAGCACAACATCCCTTTTCTACTATTATATTATCACAATTTCCGGAACCCTCTCAAGGGATAACTCACCTCGCGGCACCCTTCGAGGACTGAATCGCGCTCAATTCTTTTTCGACCATTTGCACCAGACGGCGCGTTTTTTGATCCTCTTCCTTTTGGCCGGATTTTTTCCGGGTCGATTCGCTTTTAGCGGCTTCCTTCAATTCAAACAGTTCGCCGGCAACGTTCAATGCGGTTAAAATCGCCAAATCGATGGTGGCCGGTTTCGCGGCGCCACTCGACAACTCGTGCATCTTGTCATTCACATAATCCGCCAGACCCTGAGGGTCAATCGACGACAAGTCGGTTTTGATTTTATAGATTTTCCCGTAAACGGTGATCTGGCTTTTTTCCGTCATAATCTTTAAGGAGCGATACCGATTTTATCAATCCCCTCCAACAGGTTCACCACGGTAGACCGAATTTGGGACTGACTCTTCTCCATCTTTTTCTGCACGTTTTCCAGTTCCACCAACCGCTTGATTTTGCCCCGCAATTTCACTTCCTCTCTCCGGGAGCGCTCTAACTCAGCAAGGCAGGTTTTGATCTCTTTCCGCAGACGAACATTGTCTTCCCTGAGTTGGCGGGTTTCATCGATGAGTTGGGGAACCAGCTCATCCAGCTTGTCTATAGGGCTCTTGGACATGGGCGAATCCTACCACCGCCGCCCGGAGGTGTCAATCCACATGAACCGCCTGATGGGGCCTGTTATTACTGGCGGAGGGAGGCTCCCAATTGATCTGTAAGGCTCGCCACGATTTTATCGAATACGGGATTCACCTCGGTATCCGTCAGGGTTTTTTCGGAAGATTGAAACGAAAGGGCGAAGGTGAGGCTTTTCTTGCCTGGGGGCAATCGTTTGCCTTGATACTGGTCGTACAGTTCCACCTTCCGAATCAAAGGTTTACCCACCTTAAGGATCAGGTCACTCACTTCCCGGGCTTGTTTCGTCTGATCCACCAGAATCGAAATGTCCCGGTAGGTTTCGGGAAACCGGGGGATCGGTTGAAAGCGGGTC
>CBDVDB010000046.1:0-12558 GCA_965372625.1 uncultured Nitrospinaceae bacterium | reverse complement strand
GAGGATTATCTGGTTTTGGCTGGAATTGCCTGGGAAGAAAAAAAATATGAGGAGGGATTACCGCTGGCCTATTCAGGGCTAAAGTTAGAACCGAAAAACCATAGAACCCGCTCCGGTCTATATGATTTTTTAGGGTTGTTCTATAACAACCTCCATTCCAGCCTGCTAGCGGAAAAGAACTTTCACAGAGCCATTCAAAGTGACAAAAAAAACTTCTCTCCTCTAAACAATCTGGGTAATTTATACACAAAGTTAAATCGATTGGAAAAAGCGGAGTACTACATAAATCGTGCTCTTTCGTTGGGTTCCACGGTTCCCGGTATCCATAATAATCTGGGGGCACTTTATATGAAGCAGGGCAAACTGGATGACGCGGAGGCGGCCTTCAACAAAGCCCAGGAGCTGGACCCTGAATTAAATGCAGCGCGGGAGAACCTGGTGAAAGTCAGGAAACTGCGTAGCGGGGGTGAGGATTCACCAGACCAACCAACCCTTGATTTAGGCGAAGCGAAACCAAAAGAGTCCCCCAAATAATCCAATCTAACCACAGATTCTTCGCTTCGCTCAGAATGACAAATACCCCCTCACCTTAATCCTCTCCCCCAAGGGGAGAGGCAATCCTGTTTTTCCTGAAAATCCTGTGATCCTGTCTGAATTTGTTATTTCTTTTCGGCGAGGAAGACGGTGAGGTCGGGGTGGACCTGGTTTTCGGGGCACATTTTGCGGTGCTGGTTGAAGAACGGCATCTCGATGACGGCATCGTTGTCGCGGCTGGTGAGTCCGTAATGATCGAACAGGCCGCGAATGGGGCCGGGTCCGCACAGGAACAGCATCCCGCCCGGTTTCAGCGCGTCGGCCAGCGATTTCAACATGGCCTCGGATGCCTCCCGGTTCTGGTGGTACGCGAACGGTATCCATTTATAGATCATGCCGTAGGTTTGCTGGTAGGCTTCGTCGACGTGTTCCGCTTCGCTTAAAAATTTCACGCGTTTTAAATTTTCCAATTGCTGGCGGCCAGCGGCGAAATTCCACAACTGCTGGGCGTTCTTCACCGCGAATTCGGGATCGCCGTACAGCACGGTGACGGCGCGGTCCTGCGTACAGTCGATGCAGCCGGAGATGACACTGTCGAAGGTATGCACGAGTACCGAGTCGACTTTCTCCAGCTTGCCCTCCATATCGTCATGCCGCTCCATGTATTCGAAAATCTGATCCAGCACCATCGGCTGCAGGGACGCCTCGTCGATCGGCGCTTCGCCTTCCGGGTAGAACGGCACGGTGAACAGGATTTTAACCGGGTCGGTCTCCGGCGCCTTGCCGCCAAAAAAATGCTGCCAGCCGAACGGCGCGGGTGGCGGGGCTTTGGCGGGTGCCTGATCAGTGACGTGCCATTGCTCGGCGATGGGGACTTTCTGCTGTTCCTCCGCGTCGTGGAGGATGATCTGGCCGCCGGTCACCGACATGTAACGCTGGCAGGAGCCGAATCCGCCGCGTGCGGTATTGATGTAGGGGATGCCGATGGGGTCGTCGTACAGCGTCAACTTGTAGAGAAAGCCGTCCTGCACGGTGAGGCTCATCGATTGCACCTCGCTGAAATAGCGCCACGGCGGGTCGTGCCGGGGGGTCCATTCGATCTCGTGCGAGCGGTCGGTATCCATGAACACCTCCATGAGTTCCGCTCCCGCCGGTCCTTTGGGCGTGAAGTACGCCGAAAAAATATTGAATGCTTCTGGCGACGGGTAAGTGGGGAGTCCCCGGTAGCGCAGGGGCGGCAGGGGGGTTTCGCGCGACTGGTCCTCGAACAGGCCCCAGATGAGATCGAACACCGCGCCGCCGCTTCCCGGCAGGGTCGATTGGAACAACTCGACCACCGGGATGAGGTCCAGTTTTTCCCATTGGATGCAGAACATGAAACTGATGAAGACGGCTTTATCGAACGAGCCGTCCGGCAGAACATAGAGGCCGTCCTTGTACAAGTTGACGTCGTATTCGCCCTCGCCGGTGGATACGAAGTTTTCATCCTTGTAAAAATATTCAATTTCCGAGTGCGGCACCTGCCACACCTTCGCCGCGCCTTCGCGCAGTTGGTCGAGGGTCATCTTTTCCCAACCCGGCTGGCCCTTGATGTTGATCTGAGTGGAGAATTTTTTGGCGCGGGGTTTGATGCCGATCCATTGTTGGCAGTCGAGCTGGCACCGCGCCTGTTTGAGTTTGATCTCGTGGGTGGCTTCGTCAGCCTGCCATTCCGCTTCGTGGAGCGGGTTGCCCTCGGGATCGACCATCAGGAACCGGCGGCCGTAGGTGTTGTAGAAGACGACGTGGCCGGTCGGGTAAATTTTGATGCGGATATTGGCGGGGGTCAGTTTTTCGCCGTCGAACCACAGGGTCGAGCCGTCCTGGATCTGGCTTTTGAGGTGGGTCAGCGGCTCCTGGAAGATGGCGGCCATCCGCTCGTTGGTGGGAAAACGGAGGTTGCCCTCGCGCGTGAGGGCCTCAATCAGCCGGTCCTTGTTCATCAAAACCCCTTGAATTAAGTGTTATTGGAACGAAGGGGGATTATAGGGAGGCGGCCCGAACCTGTCAAATGAACCTTAGGTTGACAGAGCCGCTTATCGAACATATAATCCACAGAGAATCCTGAGGAAAATCAGATTGTTAGGTCACTTAAAGGCCTGTTTTTTTGGCCTATTTTTTTAGGGGTTTATACCCTATTCGTATTAGAGAGAGACATTCATGGGAAAGCAATCGACCGATAGTGCCAGCGACGGGAGCAAGAAGTATGAGCAGATGGCTTATACCAGCCTTCAGAAAAAGGATTTCAAGGAAGCGGAAACCAATTTCCTGACCGCCCTCAAGCACATGGAGGATGCGGGCGACGAGACCGGGCAGGCCTACACCCTCGGCAATCTCGGCAACATTTCCTTTCAGCGGCGTCAATGGGATAAGGCCCGCGACTACTACCAGCAATCCCTCGTATTGATGGAAAAGCTGAAGGACCCTCAGGGGATCGAAAGCTCCCTCGGCAACCTCGGCAACGTGAGTTTTTACCAGGGCGAGCTGGATCAGGCTGAGGAAAGTTATGTGAAAGCGCTGAAGCTGGTCGAGCAGAGCCAGAATCTGAAAGGCCAGATTCAGTACAACGAGAACCTCGGTAATATTGCCCTCCAGAAAAAAGATTTCCAGGCCGCCGAGCAGTGCTTTGAAAAAGTTAAGGCGTTTCTGATGTCGGAGAAAGACGACGCCGACCGCATTGCGGTGGTGGAAGAAAAAATCAGCACCCTCAAAAAACAGCCCGAGTATCTCGAAGCGAAAGAAAACGAAGCGCAGACCGAGATCGAACAATTGACGAAAGACCAACGGCACACCGACCTCATCCGGAAATATCAGGATATGGAGGAGATGTTTTACGAAGCGAAACGCTTCGACAAGGTGATCGACATCAACCGCAAGATCATCGGTGTGCTTGAGGAGTTGAAGGATGCGAAATCGATGGCCATCTGCCACGCCAACCTGGGAAGCACGTTGCTGCAGGAGGGGATGATCGGCAAGCCGGAGTTGTTGGACCAGGCGGAAGAGAATTTCAAGCAGGCGCTGGAATTCGTCGAAAAAGAAAAGGATCAGCGCCGCCAGGCCTATCTGTTGGGGAACCTCGGGATTTTATATCTTCATAAAAAAGACTTCGATCAATCCTACGACTATTACAACCGCTCGCTGAAGATCATGATGGAGATGGGCGACGAGTTGGGCGAGGCCCGCAGTTACGCCAATCTCGGGAAAATCGAAACTCTCAAGGAAAACTGGGACAAGGCGGGGGAGCACTATGGCAAGTCTCTCCAGATCATGGAAAAACTTCAGAACCGGCCCGGTATGGCCCAGCAGAACGAGGCGTTGGGCGAGGTGTATTTGAAGAAAGAGGAGTTTGAGAAGGCCGAGGAGTTTCTGCAAAACGCCAATGCCATGTATGAGGCCTTAAAAGATCCGCAAGGCGTGCAGATCGTACAGGATAAACTGCTCTATATTATCAGCCATCCCACGACTATAAAAAAACGTAAGAAAGAAATC
The DNA here is from genome assembly GCA_965372625.1 of uncultured Nitrospinaceae bacterium. Taxonomy (GTDB): domain Bacteria; phylum Nitrospinota; class Nitrospinia; order Nitrospinales; family Nitrospinaceae; genus SZUA-226. The sequence goes on along the minus strand of CBDVDB010000046.1, from coordinate 8,496 downwards.
GAAGCCGAACTCCAAAAGCCCGAAGTTGAAAAAGATAACGCCAAGAGGATTTCCCTGTTGACCGATCTCGGCAACCTGTTTTTTCTGGGGAGCCAACTGGATGATGCCCAAAGCACTCTCGAACGGGTATTGAAAATCCAGGAAGAGACCGGGGACCAGGGCGGCATGAGTTCCACCTACGGCAACCTGGGAAGCATCCTGTCCGAGAAGGAAGACTGGCAGGCCTCCGACCCCTGTTACGAGAAAGCCATCGCCTTGCGCGAAGAGTTGAGTTCGGATTCTAACGCCCTGCTGGAGTTGTACAGCAACCGCGCCAATGTGTTGATCCGGCTGAACAAGCTCGACAAGGCGGAAAAGCTGATGAGGCAATCGCTCAAGATCAACGAGAAGACCGGAAGCGGGCGCGGATTGCTCAGCGATTACCGCAACCTCGGCAACCTGACTTTGCAGAAGCGGGACTGGGCGGGAGCCGAGCAGTTTTACAAGAAAGCCCTCGACCTTAACACCCGGGTCAGCAACCAGCGGGAGATGGCCGAGGACTACCGGAACCTCTTTAATTTGTACGTGCAGAATGAAAACTGGAACGAGGCGGAAAAATACTGTCATAAATCCATGGCCATTGCCGAGGAATTACAGGACCTCCGCAACGCCTGCCAGGACATTCGCAATCTGGCGAAAATCTATAACGAGAAAAAGGACCGCTCCAAAGTGGAGCCCTATTACAAAATGGCTCTGGAACGGTCGCAAAAACTGGATGATCCCCGCGAGATCGTGATCGACCTGAGAAACCTCGGGACTCTTTACATGGAAAAGGGGTACACCGAAAAGGCAGAACAGCATTACAACCAGGCTCTGAGCATTTCCGAAGAGTTGGGAGATCCCAAGGAAATGGTGGAGGATTTCCGTAATATAGGTAATTTTCATTTCCGCCGGGGCTATGCGGATCGGGCCCAGGAATGTTACCAGAAAGCTCTGGATTACACTCTGGAAGTGGGTGACGCGTTCGGTTCGGCCAAGGATTATACGTTTCTGGGCAATCTCCAGTTTCGAGGAAAAAACTTTGAAAAGGCGGAGGATTATTTCAAAAAAGCCGCCGGTATTTTTAGTGAGAAAAAGAATTTTATCAACCTGATTCAGTTGTACATGACCGTGGCCCGGATGAATCTGGCCGAGTCGCGCAAAGAGCCCTGCGAAAGTTACCTGAACCAGGCGGAAGAAGTGGCGCAGTTGCTGGGAAATCCTGAAAAGCTGACCCATTCCATTGAGGAAATGCGCAAACTGGCCGAGCGGATCGACAAGATTTAGACGTCTAAAGCATTGAAAAAACAGAGACTTGCTATATAGCTAAGGGTTTCTGGTTATGCGGCAACCGGGGCATCGTTGGAAATTACCGGAAAACCTTTTTGCTGCAAGTTTTTCACCACTTGGAAACGAGGCTTCAAGCCTTGACAAGGGCGGAGTCATTCTATAAATTTCAGGTATCTCCTTTTAAGGAAGACCTCTTTAATCCTTTAGTTTTTAGAAATAGTTTCGAATAGATATCCAGGCTTATGAGAATCAACTACAGTCCTCAATTGATGGAAGAAGCGGTCTTCCGGCACCTGAACCATATGGAGCGTTCCGGAATGCGGGCCGACTATGATGAATATCACTCTTTAGCCGACCCGATATACGAATTGCCGGAGGACGACCGGGAGTTGGCCTTTGCCAAGGTCAATGAATTGTTCTTCCGGGAAAAGCTCGAACTGGGCGACAATGTCCTGCAAGCGCTCGAAGCCTGCGGTTTGATCCCCAAGCGGCAAAAAACGGTGAAAAAAGCCCTGGCCGCATCCGCCGAAAGTGACGGGGAAATTGGCGTGGCGGTAGCGGAAGGTGATGACGAATCGGAAGAACCGGGTTCCGAATCCGATCCTGCCAAAGATGCGCCCGCCAGCGAAATAGAACGGGTCGAAACCCTGGAAGACACTTCCGCTTCGGAAGACGACCTGGGTGAAATTCAGTATGAAGAAGAGGACCGGACGTTTGAAGAAAAAATCAAGGAAATAACCATCAAGCGGGCCATCAACAAGGTCGACGAAGGGTCCAACGTGCTGAACCGGGTCTCCGGTCTGCCGGTGATCGAAATGCGCGTACTGGCCAGCCGGTTTGCCAATCCGGAAGAGGTGGAAGAGCTGGGCTCCTTTTTGATCCACGAGTTCATGCACGCCCGGGACATGATGGACCCGGCATTCGATTACGAAGACGCGTTCATCCCCGGCAACCCGTCGATGAAGAACCTCATCACCGCACGGTTTCGCCTGCTGTGGAATATTTTCGTCGACTCGCGCCTGGCCCGGAAAAAAATCCGATCCATCCTGACCAAGGAAGCGCGCTACCGCGAATTCGACAACTATTACCGGAAAATTCCCGAACAACAGAGACGCGGTATTTTCGAGGGCCTGTGGACCACGGAAAAGCTGACTCACGAGGAATTGCTTTCCATGGCTACCGACCTCGAAACCCTGATCAGTACCTACATCGATTACTCGGAGGAATTCACCGAGGAGGATCGCGAATATATTCATCTGCAGGGGTCACCCTGTCCGTTGTGCAAATTTCCGACGTACAACTGGGTGGACGATCCGGAAAGCGTCTGCGATGAAATGGTCATTGAAGCCATCCAGATCGATTTTCCGGATTGGGAAAGTAAAGACGGCGGCTGTGATCGATGTATCGAAGTGTATGAGCTGAGAGCCGGAACTTCTTGATTATTATTGAGTTTCTGGTATCGTGAGCATTTAAATTTTCCTTTCGGCTGGAATTAAATTAAACTTACTAATCGGGTTGGAAACCGGTCCGGGGGGTAAGCGAGAATTGCGGATTTAAACGGTGTTTGGGCCGCTGGCCGGCCCGACTATTTTTAGGGAGAGTCCCATGTCCGAAGTTAGCGATATTAAAGAGCAAGATCCGATTCTGTTAAAATTTGGCGAAACCGGATCCCTGGAAGAATGCAAAGAACAGCGAATTTCCCTGCAGTTGGCTCGCGGCCGGATTTATGACATTCTGTCCACCGCGTTCAGTTATCCGTGGAACCGGAAATTTTTCCGCCCCAAATCCCTGCTGGAGCCTTTTGATGTGGCTCTCCTGGACGAGGAAGACTGGGGCCGCCTCAAGGAAATGATCGGACGCTTCGGCAAGTATCTCCCCAAAATGGCCTTGAAACAGGTGCAGCAGGAGTATGTCCGCGTATTTGGACACGCGGTTTCCCAGGAATGCCCGCCTTACGAAATGCAGTACGGAACTGAGGGCGGAATTCAGTCCCAGACCGATGTTTTGATTCAGCTCGGCGGTTTTTATGAAACGTTCGGGTTTGAGTTCCCCAAAAGCCGCGGCAAGGAGCGGGTCGACCATCTTTCGGTGGAGTTGTCCTTCATGTCGTACCTGTGTTTCCGGGAAGCCTACGCTATCACCAACGGGCACGATGAAAAGAAAATCGCCATCGTGCGGTCCAGCGCCAAGAAATTCCTGCGGAATCATATCGGAAGATGGACCCCCCTGTTTTGTGTTTTTACCACCCGCAAGGCGGAGCGGGGTCTGTACAAGGATCTGGTCGACATTATGGCCCTGCTGGTGCAAAATGAATGTGCCTTACTGGATGTGAAACCCATCAAGGTGGAAGAACCGGAGTACCGGTCCCTTTCCTACAGTATGGAAAATGATCTGGTCGCTAATGCTCCGGCGGAATGTGAACCCATTAAATAACCTGCCTTTACTGTATTGTATTTAGATCAGGTTCCCCTCCCAAACCGGAGCTGGGATAGTGACTGACTGCAAAACCCTAACTGCGGTTTTACTTGTCCTCTTGGGAATGGTTTATCCCATTGCCGGCCATGCTGCTGTCATCGAAGCGGTCCGGGTCCACGGCGCCATACCGGTCAATCCCGCCAGTGTGTTCTGGTCCAACTACGGCCCCACCAAGGGGAAAACCGTTGTTATCGAACTGCAACCGCAAATGATTACCAATCCCATGTGGCCCGCTCCCGCAACCAAATGGGTCAGCATCCAGGCCGCCCGCAGTGACAAGGAAATTGCCGTTCGGCTGGAATGGATCGATCCCACCCGCAACGACATCATGGTCCAGTCCCAGCAATATAAAGACCAGGCGGCGGTGATGTTTCCCGTCAATCAGTCCGGTCCGTTACCGCCGTTCACCATGGGGGGCGAGGGCGAGCGGGTGAATATCTGGCAATGGAAAGCCACTTGGAACAAGGAGAGCGCGGGTAAAGCCGGCAATGAAATGATGCAGGATCTGGAGGATCAGTATAATTACATGTCGATGGGGTCCGGTAGTTATTATATTTACGAACCCAGCGGAAAACTTATTTTGTCTCCCAAGCAACAACCCAAAGTCTCGGAACGCCATACCCACATCGATCCGGGTATGGGGAAAAACGAAGGGGTGTTCAATCCCGGCCGCGCCACGGGAAATATTTTGTCGGATAATACCCTCAGGCGGTCGCCGGTCGAAGACCTCAATGCCGAAGGATTCAGCACGCTGACCACCCAGGCCCAACAGGACGTCGACGGCAGCGGCAACTGGGGCAATAACCGGTGGATGGTCGTTTTCAAGCGGTCCCTCAAAACGGATGATCCCAATGACACCCAGTTTACCGGCACAGAAACCGCCATCGCCTTCGCCATCTGGAACGGCAACAATAAGGAAAGAAACGGCCAGAAGGCCCTTACCATTTTCCATACCCTGAAATACTAGATTGGACCCCCGTTCGATTCATCCCTAACCTTTTTTAATAGAAGGCTTTATCTGGATTGTGATGCAGATTTTGCGGGCTGGAAAATATTGTTAAAACCTGATGGGGTCTTTTTGCATCTTAATTAACGACTGCTTTTTTATGCAGCAAAATTTTTGATATAAACAGCGCCCCACGGACCATGAGTTGGGGCTTAAAACGTCTTATTTCTTGGATGTTCATCCGGATAAATAGAGAGCAGCAAAAAGCTCGCCCCCAGGTTTTGAAAAAGTAATACAATGGAGTCCTTAATAGTTAATTCCATAAAAAGGAAAAAAACTTTTCCTGGGAGGGAATTCAAAACTGTTTGCCTGGATGAGGTCCGAAAAAAATAAGGCGCATCATGCCTTATGTTTGTATTTGATCCTTTGAATCAGGGGCTGGAGCTCCTGGCCAAAAGGGATTTACAAAAAGCCGAGTCGCTGTTCCTTAAGGTCATCAACGATCCTTATGTCCGGACGGAAGATCTCGATCGTGCCCGTTCCTATCTGAACGATATCCGGTCCTGCCAGACGGGCAGTAAGACCTTGGATTTCGACCAGTATAAAAAACTGTCCAGGAAAACGATCGTCTCGCTGAAAATGGTGGACGATCTGCTCACCGCCATATATTTTTCCCCCAGCAAAACCTACGCGGATTACGACCGGGAAATTCAGGAACAATCCCACACCATCATCAGCCGTCTCAAGCAGATCAAACTCCGGGATATCGGAGCGCGGGATAATCTGTTCGAAAAAATAGAAAAAAATGGAATGCAGGCCATCAAGAAAGCGTTGGCCAACGGAAAAACCAACGGCAGTTCGGGAGGATTCGATCTTTACCGCTGGAAAACGATTTATCGTAAATTCATCGAAACCATCAATCCGATTTTACTGGAACGCCATCTTGAACTTTTGGAGTACATTCTGATCACCGGCGAAATCGAATTGCTCGACGACCCCAAACTGACCGCGCTGACCCCCAAGTACCGGTGGATCATAGAAACCACCCTGAAATCCAAATGGTATCTGCTCCGCAGTTATTTTTTCAAAGCCCGGTCTGAAATTGAGGGCCAGTTCAGCAAGAAAGAAGGAACCCGCAAATTCTGGGAAGATGTGAAATACAAGAAAATCAAGATGTTCGAAAAATGCGGGTTCCTTGAAAAAAATATCCAGAAATTTTTATATATTGACAAGCTGAATTATAAAACCCTCCACGAAATTTATGAGTTTGCCCATAGTCTGGATCTGGATTTGACGCCGCGGGATGTGAGCTTGGCTCTGCGCGGCGTGGACAAGGCGAAGGACCACATCAAGGAAAGAGGGGGGTACCTGATGGGAACCCGCAAGGATTTCCAGGACCAGCTGATCGACCTGGGATTCGATCCGGAAAACTCTTACCAAATCGCACGCCAGGCTAAGAAAGCCAGCAACCATCAAATCGCCGAATCCTTTCGGCAGGCCCTGCAGGTCGCACGCGACGAAATTTACTGGTATCGGGTGCCGCCGCAATACGCCAACCTGAAAAAGGATATCGAGGAGCAATGCAGCAAGCATTTGAGCACGGTGCGTATTCACCTGTTCGACCGCGGCCGGTTGAACAAACTGCTTCTGCTGAACGGAAAACCTCTGATCCGGCAATACCTCATACGGGCTTATGGAGAGGATGTGGTGAACCTGCATTGTTACTTCCGTCTGGAAACCGTTCACCAATACTACAAGCTCAAATTCTTTCAGCATCACCGGGACAACCTGCCCAGCGTTTCAGAGTTGATTAAGATCAGCCGGAAGGATTTTCAACCCATGCTGATCGAAGGTTTCAATTCCTTCGTGAAGAGAAGACGGCTGAATATCTCCGACTCTTTGATGCAGGCATTAAAGAATGATACTTCCGTCACGGAATGGGAGGATGCCTACACCACTCCGGAAGAAAAGTTTTTATTGCGCGCCTGGTTTCTGATGGACCACGGAGCGTCGGTCACGCAGGGGTTGCTTCAGAAGGGAGTTTTGAATCCCGGGTCGGATGTGTGGGATTTTCTGAAGGGTCAGGATCTGGCTTGTAAAATTTGATTCAACCGGTTCTGCATATCTTTTAACGGCATCAGGTCGCCTTTTCGTGAAGCCGTTTCAATGCCTTTCTTATAAACTTCCGCCGCCTCTTCCTTCCTCGCCAGTTGCTCCAGCGTTTTCCCCAACACCAGGTAGGCCGCTGAATGATCCCGGTAATGCTCCACCACGGTTTGCAGCGGCTTCAAGGCTTCTTCATACTTTCCGGTATCCAGATAGATGGAGCCGAGTCCGAAGTTGGCCACCTGATCGACCGGGTCGATGGCCAGCACCTTGTGAAACATCTCCACCTGCCGTTCACGCTCCTCCTGGTCATGAGAGGCTTGCTTCTCACGGGCTTTTTTCGCCTGATTTTCCTCGACTAATTTTTCGAACTGGATCGCCGTCGCCTCGGCCTTCTCCAGCTCCGCATCTTCGATGCGGCCCTGCTGCATGTAATAAATGGAAAGGTTGGTGTGCGCCATGATTTCCTGCGGATCGATTTCCGTCAGGCGCTTCATCAATGCGATGGCTTCGTCCAGTTGGTTCTGTTTGGACAGCATGACCCCCAGCGCCTCGTAACCCGCCGCGTATTTGGGGTCGAGCGCCAGCGCCTCGCGGAGGAGAGCGATGGGGCGGTCCAGGTTCTCTTCATTTTTGAACAGCGCCAGCGCGTCCTGGTGGAGCCGTTTCGCCCGCTCGGTTTTGCCGGCGGTCTGGTAAAACGGCAACAGGCAAGTTGTGATCGTGGCCGGCTCGTCGTTCAGGGTGACCTCATAGGTTTGACCGGGACTGCGAAAATCTTTTTGCAGGTAGGCCAGGGCGATCACTTTCCCCAGCGAAGGCGAATAGGCGGAGCTTTTAATCACCCCGATTTTTTTTGTGTTCAATTTAATAGTGGCATCCATAGCGGGGAGCGATGCCCCATCCAGAACGATCCCCATCAGGGCGAACGCGGGGGAGCCATAGGTTTTGATCCGGGCGATCACTTCCTGCCCGATGTAACAGCCCTTGTGATAACTGACCGAGCTGTGCTCCAGTCCCGTTTCGGGCAGGATGTGGGTTTTATCCATGTCCCGCCCGTAAATGGGAATACCGGCTTCGATGCGCAACACTTCCCGCGTCTCCCCGCCAATAGGCGCTATCCCCACCGGTTCGCCCGCCTGTTGCAGAGCGGCGATCAGGTTTTCCTTATGTGAAGCGTCACACGCCAGGAGGTAACCCTCTTCACCGGTCAGGCTTTTGCAGACGACAAGGATTTCCATTTCGCCGATGTTCACGGTGAAAATATCGTTCGTATTGTGGAGACCCGCACCGGTACCGGTCAGTCGCTCCAGCACCACGGGACTTTTCGGGCCCTGCAAGGCCACCAGAGTACCGAACGGCACCTCCGCGTTCCATGCAATATCCTCGCGGAAATGATATTCCTTCAGTTGCTGGATCAGCGCATCCCGCTGATGCGTTTCGATGAGAATCATCGCGGAAGACTCGGAGGTTTTGTGCAGGGAGAAATTGCCCAGCAGGCGGGCTTTGCGGTCCACCAGAGCGTTATTCACCCCGGCTCCGTTTTTCAGGTGGAGGACGTCGTTGGTGGTCTGGTTTTGCAGAAAGGAAAACGTGTCCTGGCCCGTCGCTTCCAGCAGGCAAAAGTCTTCAAGGGGAAAATAAACGCAACCCTCGCGGGC
>CBDVDB010000045.1:0-12561 GCA_965372625.1 uncultured Nitrospinaceae bacterium | reverse complement strand
GGGACGACAAATCGGAAACCAAAATCACTCCCGAACAACTGGCGCAGTTACGCGATCCGAAACTGACGACCGAGCAATTTCACGCCCTGTACGTCAAGCTCACCGACGAAATAAATATATCCGACAGTTTTTATTGATCCGGTCCGGGGCTTGGCCTGAAAACTAAGCCATGTCTTCTTCGAAGGCCAGGACTTGCGGGAACAGGATTTCGTTTTCCTTCTTTATATGAAGGCGGGTATCCATTTCCAGTTCATCCAGGCCGGTGAGCAGCAGGCGGTAGCTTTCGCACCCGTCTTCCGGCATTTTGAAATTATGAGTGGCAGCGCGGATTTTCTCGAACAGGGTTAACGCCTGTTCATGTTCCGCCTGCATGACGCGGATCGGATTTTGCACCGACCCGCAATGAAACTCGCCGCCGCCGGAGGATTCCAATACCTTGATGATGGGGAACAGCACTTGTTCCTCTTTCATGAGGTGCGGTTCGAGATCGGCCCGCAACTCGGTGAACAGTTCCCGGACGGTTTTCAGTTCGGGATGGCGCGCGGCGTGAGCGTCGATCACTTTATCCAGTAACGCCGCCAACCGGGGCAGAGCTTCCTTGAGGTAGGGGTGATGGGTTGCCAGAAGATGTTCCACCGCCTCGGCGAGGGAGCCGTCCATACCTTCCATTTCCGCAGGGGCCGGACCGGTTGCCTCCGGCGACCCGGCCCGCAGTTGTTGCAGAACGGGTGCGGGATCGATGCCTTTTTCCGCGCAGGCTTCGGCGAGAGTTCGGTGGCCGCCGCAACAGGAATCGATGCCCAACTCCTCAAAAATCGCGGTGCGCCGGACATCCTCGGCGATGAAATCACTGATGGGGGTCTGGGTGGTGAATTTTGTGTTCAACGTGCGTTCTCCCGGTTCTTCAGGGTTAAAAAAATGGTACTATAGCCCCAATTTATGGGGGTTGGATAACAACGCCTTACTGACAGTAAAATACCGCTTTGCGGTCCCCTCTGCAAGTTTTCCCGCAAACTTTAAAAGTTTGACAAAATTAGGGGGATTTGATAGAAGCAACACTCTTGATCGGTACCTGCGGGAGCATCCAAATCTCCTCAAGTGATTGTTTTTATGTAAAATAATACGATTCCGGGCAAGTGGTTTAGAGTCCGGACGGGTCAAAAATCCGCTGAAAAACCCGATCCGGGTTTTCCGGAACGGCCCCTGACAGGAAGCGCATATGATTCATGATTTTATAATCGACTGGGTGGTAACCATGGCCCCGCCGCCTTCCGGCGAGGGACAACCGAAAGGGCCCGGCATGATGCTCACTTTTGTCGTGCCCATGATTTTTGTGGGGCTCATTTTTTATTTCGTCCTGATCAAACCGCAGAAAAAGCAACACGCGGAAACCGAGAAAATGCGGGACAATCTGGAAGAAGGGGCGAATGTGATTACCACCGGCGGTATTCACGGAACGGTTAAAAAGGTTAAGGACGATATCGTCACGCTTCAGATTGCGGACAACGTTCGCATCAAGATCAACCGCGCGTCCATCGGCCGCATAAAAGATTAAAAACGTTCATTATTCATAGAGTGCCTGGAATCCTCGGATGCATAAAAACCTGCGCTGGAAAATTCTTTTAATCGTCTTCATTATTGGCGGCTCAGCCCTCCTCGCCTGGCCGGTGGAAGAAAAAATCAGCCTGGGGCTGGACCTGCAGGGTGGTATGCACCTGGTCCTCGAAGTGGAAACGGAAAAAGCCGTCGAGTTTTCCATGGAGCAGAAGGCCGAGGATATCAAACACGCTCTGGCGGATGACGATATCGAAGCGGACCGGGTGTTTTTAAATAAAGACACCAACGTGATCCGGGTCATCCTCATCGATGCCATCGATACCCAGGGGGCTGAGAATGTCCTGAAAAACTACCCCTCCCTGGAAAAAATGGAATCACTGCGCGACGGGCTGGAACTGGTATACCAACTGCGGGAAGATGAAGTCGGTATCATTCAGGACAACGCCGTGCAACAGGGAATGGAAGTGATCCGCAACCGCATCGACGAGTTTGGCGTGGCCGAGCCTTCCATCCAGGTGCAGGGAACCCGGCGCATCCTGATACAACTGCCGGGCATCCAGGACGCCAAGCGGGCCATCGCCCTGATCGGCAAGACGGCGCGCCTCGAATTTAAAATGATCGACGAATCGATGAGCCCGGAAGCAGCCAGGGCGCAGGGCATTCCCCAGGGAAGCGAAATCCTGGAGGAGCATATCAAGGACCCGATCACCGGAAAAATTATCGATAAAATACCTTACCTGGTAAAAAAACGGGTTCTGGTAACCGGAGATATGCTCACCAGCGCGGAAGTTCGCTTCGATTCGCAATTCAACGAACCCTACGTCGCCCTCAATTTCAACAGCCTGGGCGGGATGATTTTTTTCGAGCTCACCAGCGCCAATGTCGGCAAGCGGCTGGCTATCGTTCTGGACGATCATATTTATTCCGCTCCGGTCATTCGGGAGAAAATACCCGGCGGGCGGGCGCAGGTCACCGGGAGCTTTACCACTAATGAGGCGAAGGATTTGGCCATCGCCTTGAGAGCCGGCGCACTTCCCGCTCCCGTCACCATCCTGGAAAACCGCACGGTGGGCCCGTCTCTGGGACGCGACTCGGTCGAAGCGGGCATCAAATCCATCATCATCGGTATGATAGCGGTGGTGGTGTTTATTCTCATCTACTATCGCTTGTCGGGTGTGGTGGCGGTGGGCGCTCTGGTGCTCAATCTGGTCATCCTGCTTGGGGCGCTGGCGTATTTCGGCGCGTCGCTGACTCTGCCGGGGATCGCCGGGATCATTCTGACGGTGGGTATGGCGATCGACGCCAACGTGCTGGTATTCGAGCGCATCCGGGAGGAAATCCGCGTGGGCAAAACCGTACGCGCCGCGATCGATGCCGGATTCGAAAAGGCCATACGCACCATCATCGATGCCAATGTCACGACTTTCATCGCCGCGATCGTTTTATTTCAATTCGGCACCGGACCCATCAAGGGATTCGCGATCACCCTGTGTATCGGAATCGCCGCCAGTATGTTTACCGCGATTTTTGTCAGCCGCACTACGTTTGATACGGTCATGAGCTGGAAAAAAATTGAGCGCCTGAGCATTTAATAAAATATGGAACTGATTAAAAAACCGACCCACATCGATTTCATGGGCAAGTTCAAGTCGGCCATGATTTTCTCCGGCTTGTTGATCCTGGGCGGAATCGTGTCCGTTGTCCTGCACGGCGGGCTCAAGTACGGCATCGACTTCAAGGGCGGCACCCTGGTGCAGTTGAAATTTTCCGATCCACCGGCGATCGAATCCATTCGCTCCGGCCTCAAGGACATCGGGCTGGGGGACAGCACCATCCAGGAATTCGGTAATCCCGAGACCATCCTGATCCGTGTCGAACGCGCCGAAGGTGCGATGGAGGAGATGGGTTCGCGTATCAAGGAATCTCTGGAGAAAACCAAGGGGTTCACCGGTATCATTATCGAGCGGGTCGAGATGGTGGGACCCAAGGTGGGCAAGGATCTGCGCCTGAAAGCCCTGCTGTCGATTCTCTACGCAATCATCGGGATCGTCATTTATATTTCGTGGCGGTTCGAGTTGCAGTACGCCATCGCCGCGATCATCGCGCTCATTCACGATGTGCTGGTGACCATGGGCGCGTTCTCGGTGATGGACAAGGAGTTCACCCTGGTGGTGGTGGCGGCGTTGCTGACCATCATCGGTTACTCGTTGAACGATACCATCGTGGTGTTCGACCGCATCCGCGAAAATTCCCGCCGCCGGGGCAAGGAGCCGTTGATCGATGTCATCAACACCAGCATCAACCAGACCCTCAGCCGGACCCTCCTGACCTCCGGCACCACGCTTCTGGTGGTCGCGGCCCTGTTTTTTCTGGGCGGGGAAATCATCCACGACTTCTCGTTCGCCCTGCTGGTCGGGGTGGTTATCGGGACTTATTCCTCGATCTTCATCGCCAGCGTGTTTCTCGTTTTCTGGGATTCCCGCGCCCATCCCAAAAGAAGAACCTGACCCGGCAGTCCACTTCGCCCTGTGATCTTGTCAAATGGTTTTACTTATATAAACTTGCAAAAATCCCGTTTGGCGTGGTACATTCGGACCGATAATCCATTAAAAACATGAATTTGGCGGGACATGAGCGAAGAGACCGAGAACAGAGAAAAGGAAAAAATCCAACTCAAACGCCTAATCGAACTCCAGGAAAAAGATAATGAAATCAATGATCTCAGGAAATGCCTGGAGATCGTTCCCGGGCAGATCGCCTCGGGTCAAAAGGATCTGGAAGGAAAAAAGGGGAAACTGAACGCCCTGCAGGAAGAGATCGATTCTCTCAAAAAACAGCGGAACCAGCTGGAGCAGGACGCCAAGACCGAGGCCGACCACATGGCCAAGACCAAAACCAAACTTCCCACCGTAAAGACCAACAAGGAATACACCGCCATTCTTCACGAGACGGACGCCATTAAGGCCAAGATCACCGAAATCGAAGATAAGGAACTGGAGGTTATGGAACTCCTGGACGCGAAGGAGCAGACCATTCCCGGCCTCGAAGCAGAGTTCAAAGACGAGGAAGGTCAGTTCAACCAGTATAAAAAGAAAAAGGAAGAGGAACAGGCGCGCGCTAAGAAGGAATTGGAGGAAGCGGAAGCTCGGCGTGCCGGGCTGGCAAACGAAATCGACCCGAAATTTGTCTCACTGTATGACAAGGTACGGGAATCGCGCGAGAATCTGGCGGTGGTGGCGATCAAGGGCGAAACCTGCCAGGGATGTCACCAGAACCTCCAGCCGCAGGTGGCTCTGGAAGTGCGGACCGGAGAAAAGCTTCACCAGTGCCAGTCCTGCGACCGGTTCCTGTATTTCATTGCGGAGCCGGAACCCCAAACCGAATCGGCAGTGCCGAAGTAGACCAGGCAGTCGCTGTTCCAGCCTTCACGGGCTGGGAGAGAGGAAAGTCCGGGCTCCACAGGGCAGGATACTCCGTAACGCGGAGTGGGGGCGACCCTAAGGAAAGTGCCACAGAAAAGACACAGCCTACCCGGAGAAGTTCGCTTCTCCGGCGGCAAAGGTGAAAAGGTGGGGTAAGAGCCCACCAGTACTCCCGGCGACGGGGGTAGCTTGGTAAACCCTATCCGGAGCAAGATCAAATAGGAAAGCGCTTGAGGGCGGCCCGCCCGATGCTTTCGGGTTGATTGCTTGAGCCTGCCGGCAACGGCAGGCCTAGATTGATGACTGCCGCCTCTCACGAGGAACAGAACCCGGCTTACCGGTCTACTTCGGCCCAGCCTGAGGCTGGACCCGATCTCGCAGAGGCTTAGATTTGTAATTTGCGGTTATCTTCGCATCCCTGTTTTTAAAATTATCTGTGGCGATTCGCCACCCAGCGTGACGCCCGGGCGAGGCCCGGAGCAAATTTTAAAACCCTCCTTTTTTCTCACCACAGAGTTCACAGAGCGCACAGAGAAAACCCCTCCCAACTTCTTGGCTACAGGTTTTGAAATTACCTGCGGAGGTACTCCGCGCTAAGTATGGATTTTTCAAGCTTTCCGCTGAGTGGGTCGATTGAAGCGCTTTTTTCTGATGGCAACTCCGCTCCTTCCCCTTATAATAGAAGAACCCCATAAACAGCAGGTGAGACCATGAAGGTTGAAGAGGAGGCAATTTTTATCCCCGTTTTGGATACCCCAAGCGAGGTAGAAACTGCCAATGATTGTGAAGTTGAGGTCGAAGACTACTCCCTTCGATTTGTCCTGCCACGCATAGCCCTGGTGCTGTTAATGGCTTCTGCTGTCGTGGGAGCGCCCATCATCTTATGGCGGATAGGGCTGGGATTCGGCATGCTCCAGGCCGCCGGTTGGGGTGGTGTTTTGATGGTGCTGTTTTCGCTGGCGGTGTTTATACTTTTCTGGCGGCGGAGGCGAGCGTCGACCCGCGATATCTTCGGGGAAGTAGAAACCGTACTCCCTGCCACCGAAACCGTTGAGCGTCAAACCCGTTTTGTGGGGATATTCCAATATATCCTTCGCTTGCTGGGCAAATGCTGGGAGTCTTTTTGCGGCTCGAGTTCATCCACGAATGAGGATGCGGGACAACAGGAAATCAGCTTCAAAGGTTTAATTCAGTATGGTTCTCTCCTGATGAAGGAAAATCGGGCGGTCTTTCGTCGATTGGCTTTCCTCGAAAAAGAAACGTACATTTATTTCATGCTGGCCGCGATTCCGGAATTGGGCCTTTTAGTATTCGGATCAACGCACCTGCTATGGAGCCCGTTCGTAAAGAGCCTGCTCATTTTAACGGTTCCAGCCGGATTGGTATTCGGTCTGGCGGGACTGCTGGCGGGCCTCATTTTTTGGAAGAAAACCGGTCAGTTGAAAATACCCTTCCTGATTCTGGTGGCCATTTACCTGAATTTTGCTTACGAATCGGGCGCCGCCATTTTTATACGATGACACAATAAATCCAGCCAGATCAGAGAGGTTTCCGGTAAGTAGGGGTTGGAGAGTTTTTTAAGTTAATTTTCCTTGAGCTGTTTCCCCTTTATTTGATTCCAATGACCATGGAGTCGGGGCCGATCAGGTGGACCACTTCTGTCTCTTTAAAACCGGCCTTTTTCAGCCATCCGCAACAATCTTCTCCAGTAAAGTCGAACCCGCCGGGGGTTTCGATCAGCATGTTCAGGCTCATCAGCAGACCGAATGCGTTTTGATTGCGATCATCGTCGATAATCGATTCCACCACGATCAAAGCTCCACCCTCGGGAAGGGAGTCATATGCCTTGCGAATCAGCATGTCTTTCTCTTCCTGGTTCCAGTCGTGCAGAATGTGGCCCATGGACAACACGTCGGCTTTCGGCAGGTCGTCTTCAAAAAAATTTCCGGGTTGGAATTTCAGCCGGTCCTGCAGGTTGAAAGATTTCACGTAATCATCGAATACGGGTTGGACCACGGGTAGATCGAAATTCCCGCCGGTGAGGTGCGGATGCGCCAGCGCCGCCTGCACCGAAAGGCCGCCTTGGGCGCCGCCGATGTCCTTATGGGTTTTATATTTATCGAAGGGGAATTTTCGCGCCACTTCCACATTGGCGCCCATGCTGAGGCCGGTCATGCCCTGCAGAAATTCCTTCAGTTTTACCGGGTCGCCATAGACCGCTTCAAAAAGACCCGGTTTTCCCTCTTTAATTTCATTCTGGGGTTCGCCGGTTTTGAGCCCTTCGGTCAAATCTCCCCAGAACCGGTACAGGCGGTTGTTAGCCATCTCCAGCATGCCACCCATGTAAGACGGCTTGGATTTGTCGAGAAAGTGAGCGGTTTCCGGCGTGTTGGAGTAGTGGTCGTCGTTTTTGTGCAACAGGCCCAGCGCTACCAGCGCGTCAAAAAAATCATGGGCCGAGCGGTCATGCAGGTTGAGCCGGTTTTTAAGGGATTCCAACGGCAGAGAACTTTCGCCCAGTTGCGTGAACACTCCCAGTTCAATGGCGCTGAGCATGGTTTTCGAGCCCCAAAATCCGAGGCCCAATTGCATGATTTTATCGGGTTTCAATGGATCGGTCATCAAACAGTCCTTGCGTTAAGAGTGCCCTCAATTCCATGAGGGATGGGGGCACGAAATTTAATGTTGGATGTATATAAGCAAATTATTATTCTTATTCAAGTTAATTTGATTTAATCGTCATACTTTTCTTCTTCGTTCTCCTCCTCTTTATCTTTCTTTCCTTTCTTCTTCATTTTCTTCTTGTGCTTTTGCTCTTCTTTTTGCATTTTCTTTTCATGCTTTTGTTCTTCTTTGTGCATTTTCTTCTGGTGCTTTTGTTCCTTCTTCTCCATTTTATGCTCTTGTTTAAGAGCCTTGTGTTCCATCTTCTGGTGGTGTTTTTGTTCCTCGCGCTGCATCTTCTGCTGATGCTTCATTTCTTCATGTTGCATCTTCTGGTGGTGTTTCTGTTCCTTCCGCTCCATTTTATTGACATGTCCCTTGTGGAGGCCCCGGTCGTGATGATTGTCATCAATGATGACCACCGGGCGGCCGTGCCGGGGGCCGCCATGGACCACACAGCCGGAAGCCCACACTAAAGCTAAAGAGCAAACAAGTATCTGGGTGATGAGTCGAGGCATAATTTTTATCCTTAAATTGAATGAAACGTGGTTAGAGTTTCGAAATCGTCTATTTAAAGGTTAGTGGAAAGAGGGAAAAATAAAAAGGGGAAATTGATTTCCGTGAGCCTTTTAAAAGTTGCCAGCGGAGGCACTCCGCTAACTCAAGTCGAACTTCAGTTTGAGTTCCTTGAGTTGCCGGGCATCGACCGCGGAGGGGGCCTGGGTCATCAGACATGTGGCCTTCTGGGTTTTGGGGAAGGCGATGACGTCGCGGATGGAAGCCGATCCGGTCAGAATCATGGCGATGCGGTCGAGGCCGAATGCGATCCCGCCATGCGGCGGCGCGCCGTACTGCAACGCTTCCAGCAGAAAACCGAACTTGGCCTGGGCTTCTTCTTTTTCGATGCCCAACAGCTTGAACATTTTCTGCTGAACGTCGCTTTGATGGATACGGATACTGCCGCCGCCGATCTCGTTGCCGTTCAGCACCAGATCGTACGCCCGCGCTTTGAGGGAACCCGGGTCGCTCTCCAGCTTGTCGAGGTCTTCCGCCATCGGCGATGTAAACGGATGGTGCATGGCGACGTAACGTTTTTCCTCTTCGTTGTATTCCAAGAGCGGAAATTCCGTGATCCACGTCAGGCAGATTTTTGATTTGTCGATCAGGTTCAGACGCTTGCCGATATCGAGCCTGAGATGCGCCAGCGCGTCCGCCACCACCTTTGGCGTGTCGGCGATGAAGACGATGGTGTCGCCGGCTTCGGCGTTCAGTTTCTTCATCATCGCGTCCAGCATGTCCTGCTTGAAGAATTTGGTGATGGGGGATTGCAGGCCGTCGGCATTGACCTTGATCCAGGCCATGCCTTTTGCGCCGTAAGTCTTGGCGAGTTCCGTCATGTCGTCCAGCGCCTTGCGCGACAGCGCCTCGACGCTTTGTTTGGCGTTGAGGGCGCGAATCTGTCCGCCCTTTTTGAGCACCTCGGCGAACACCTTGAAATCCGTGCCCGCCACCGTGTCCGCCAGGTCGACGATTTCCATACCGAACCTGAGATCCGGTTTGTCACTGCCGAACCGGTCGATGGCGTCCTGATACTTGAGAATGGGAAACGGCGTTTCAATTTTAATACCCAGCGTTTCTTTATAAATAGCGGCCATCATGCCCTCGACCAGTTGGAACAATTCCTGTTCGTCGATGAACGACATTTCCATGTCGATCTGGCTGAACTCCGGTTGCCGGTCCAGCCTTAGATCTTCGTCGCGGAAACATTTAACGATCTGGAAATAACGGTCCATGCCGGCGACCATCAGAATCTGTTTGAACAATTGCGGCGACTGCGGCAGGGCGTAAAAATTTTCCGGGTTGAGGCGGCTCGGCACCAGATAATCGCGCGCGCCTTCCGGCGTGCTTTTGGTGAGAATCGGCGTTTCCACCTCGGTGAAATTCTGATCGTGCAGAATTTTCCTCACCACGCGGGTGATCTCGTCGCGTAGCTTCAGGTTGCGTAACATCGTGGCGTTGCGCAGATCGAGGTAGCGGTACTTGAGGCGCAATACCTCGGAAACATCGTTGTCGTCCCATCCCTGAAACGGCGGAGTTTCCGATTTGTTTAAAATTTCAAGATCATCGACGTAGACTTCGATCATACCGGTGGCGAGTTTGGTGTTGATCATGTCGTCCGGCCGTGCGCGTACCTTTCCCAGAACGGCGATCACGAAATTGTTGCGCAAAGCCTGCGCTTCCTGATGCGCCAGCTGGTCGATCTGCGGGTTGAGCACCACCTGGGTGAGGCCGTGTTTGTCCCACAGGTCGATGAAAATGAGGCCGCCGTGGTCGCGCCGGGTATGCACCCAGCCGCACAGGGTGACGGTTTCGCCGACCTGTTTATCGCTCAACTCGCCGCAATGATGTGTTCTTCGGAATTTCTGCGTCATTCGTTAAATCATTGAATAGGATGGAAAAAAAGGACCCATCAAATTACTGGAAGTCCCGATCTTTTGCAAGGTCTTATTTTTTGATTAAACGCAGGGTCACTCGGAATCGGATGAGGACTCAGCTTCGGCTTCTGCGTTTTCAGGGGAGTCGGCGGTTTCGGTGACCACGGCCGGTTGTTGTTCGGCGAGTTCCTGCGCTTTGCGCTGGGCTTCCAGTTCTTTTTCCTTTTCTTCCATGGCTTTTTTGCGGGCCTGCCATTCGATCACCATCTGCGGTTTGATTTTGATCGCCACCGGAATGTTGACGGTACTGCAGGAGCGCACGCATACGCCGCATCCGGTGCAGACATTTCTATGGAAGATGGGCTGTTGTTCCTGGTTCTGGGTGATGGCGCCGGGAATCGGGCAGTCGATGACGCATTGCTGGCAGAAGGTGTGGCCGTAGGCCTGACAGTTTTTCTTGTTGAGGATGGCGTAGCCCATCTCCACGTCCATCGGTCCGCCGGGGACAGGGAGTAACGCCCCGTCCGGGCAGGCGGAGATGCAGGGCAAATCGTCGCACATCACGCAGGGCACTTTCTTGGGATCGATGTAGGGCGAATCCATGATGAGGAAGCCCATCTTCTTGGGAACGCGCAGGATGGCGTCTTTCGGGCAGGCGTGTATGCATTTGTCACAGCGGGTGCAGGCCTGCAGAAACGCGCGCTCCGAAATGGCGCCCGGCGGCCTCAACAAGGGAACACGCTTGGTGATCTTGCTGACAGTCTCGTTGACTTTATCGATTTTTCCCTGGATGTTCGCAACCGTCGGCTTGGCGAAGAAATGCACCCCCTGCCGCATCAGGTTGCGCCGGCTCATTTCCTTATCGTCGTCGCTCTCTTCATCGGCAGGCTCGGCAGTCTCCTCGTTCACCGCTTCCGTTGATTCTTCGGATTCAGCCTTCGCGGGGACGGGCTCCGGAGACGCCTGTTCTTCATGCAGTTGCGGAAAGAAAAACTCGTAAGACCGGCGGAGAATATTCTTTTTGGGTTTTGCCTCTTCCTCAATCGCCTCTTGCGCCGCTTCTTCCGCCACCTCTTCGATGACGGTTTCGCTGGCCGCACCGGTTTCGGTTTCCGCAGCGGTCTCGGCGCCTGCTTCGGTTTCTTCCTCTTCTTCTTTTAAATTGATTTTGATCCGGCGCTGTTGGTTCCTGAGCTTTTTACGCTCCTTGGCCTTTTCGTCCGTTTCCTCGGCGTATTCCTTCAGTTTGGAGAGGCCGCCGAACAGTCCCCGGCGGGAAAACTCCATATCCTCGATGGGCTTATTGAAGTCGGCCTTGAGCCGGTCGATCCCGAGGAGGTCGCTGGTGGTGTTGTCGCCGCGCTGGTCGGGGCTGATGTGGTCTTCGTTGGTCTGGATTTTGGGCGGCAGTTTCTTGCCCTTGAACCGGTCCTTATCCAGCAGGTAGCGTAATGATTTCTTTTTATCCATCTTGAGGATTTCCCGTAATGCCAGGGTGAGCCGACTTCATAAAAGGGGGCTCAGTCCCTCGGGTCCCAGCGCATTTCATGCGCGAGGTTTTTATAATCGTGCCAGTTCTGGGCGTCGGCATTTTCCAGCATGTACTCGTCGGTCGCCAGCACCAGGGGATGCCCCTTGTTGACGAACGATTGCACCGTCGGAAACCGGAGCAGGAACACGGTGACGGCGATGCGTCCCAGGTTTTTGATATCCGGATCGGCCCGAACTTCATCGAGTATCTCTTCGGCATTATCGGCGTTCACCTTTTGGAAGAGGTCCGAGGTTCTCTGTTCGAGGTCCGGGTTGGTGTCACAGATTTGTGCGGCTTCCAACTGTAATTCCAGAATGCGGCCGTAATCCTCTTCATCAAACTCGCCGTCCATCTTGCCTTCTTCCCAGCTGGAACCCTCGAGTTTGCGATCATTGGCTTCGTCGTTACGTTGAGAAGTTTCACAAAATGTCAAATTTGCTTCGTCCAGGATGATTTTCGCTTGAATTTCCGGGCTGGTCATTTGTTCAGACATGGCAATTTTCGTGCTCCTTATACCTTTAAACCCGGCTGTGGAGGGCGGGGGCTCGTCCCTGCCGTCCGCCTGAAACCGGGTGTGGGTTCAACAAGTTTCATTTTAAATGATGGCCCCATCCTATCACAATCCCGGAGGCTCACCGTGGAAAACCGGGGATCAGTTTGATTTTCCGGGGAGTACCGCCGGATTTCCCCGGCCGGCCGGGCTGGCATAAACCCCCGATTTCAGCCGCCATCCCCCCTTGATATTGCAGACATTATGATAACATAAGGCCCATTACCAATGAGCCTGAAGGCAGACAGGATAACAGGATAAAATCAGAAAAATCCGGAACAGAGACCGCCCCGCGCGGAGCGGTTTGTGTTCATCTGTGGTTAATTTAGGTCCATCGTTAAATAAGGATAGAAATGAAAAAAGTGATGCTGATTTTTCCGCCGGAGTGGGTGCCCACTGCCC
>CBDVDB010000044.1:0-12672 GCA_965372625.1 uncultured Nitrospinaceae bacterium | reverse complement strand
CCGCCCATTCGGCAGGTGTGGAGATGCTGGAGATGAGATCACACTCGCCAGTCTATGAGCCTGTGTGCCCCCAGCTTACCCCCTAAATTACCCCACCCCTTAATATCCACAAATCAACAAATCCAGAAAAGCGACAAAAATAGTCAGGGTGTTCAATATTAAGTACGATTTTGGGTCAGTTCCTCCAGGCCAGCCGAATGGAATGATTTTCAATGACTTATCATGGAATAGACCAATTTTTATATAAGTATTTGTTTCATTTGACCAAGATTTGGTACATATACACTAACTGAAAATATCTGTAAATCTTCAATCGGCTGTTTACAAAGGGTTTAAGCAAATGTTTGATTTTTTATAAAAACGGCACAGGGATTGCTTTATTAATAGTATCCAAGTAAGTAATTTTCCGGGAATTCGAGAAGACCTTTCTTAATTCCCCCCCAACTTTTAGAGGGGTCTTCTCGAACCGGTTTAAGCGTACTGAAATTAAACGCGCCACCCGAGGAGGTAAAGCATGTTTTACGAGGTCCGCATTAAACGAGCAGATGGATCCATAAAGAAAGTGGTTTCCGAGAAGAAATTGAACACCATTCACTGGAAAAATTTTCAGAAAAGCGAAGAAGAAATCGGTTTGGTAACCGCTTCCAAACAGCAGGTTCCAACCTGGGTCAAACAAAAACTGGACTTGGAATATCCGGAAACTTATTCGGATTATTTAAATTATAACAGCTGATTTTTTTTTAGATTCTCAGCTGTGAGGCCCCTGCGCAGGCCCTTTTCCCCTCTTGGGGCGGGGCTAAGCCGGTTAAAATCCCTCCCTTAGGTTTTAATGTGGGCAATCCCCGGAAACGGGGATTTTTTTTGGTCCCTGTGGAAATAGATTACCGTTATGGCGGTTTTTCCTCTTTCAGCAAAATTATTAAATCTTCACCTCTCCATATCCCCTGTTATTTGTTAAAATACAGCTCCCGAAAATACCTGCGAGGTATCCATGAATGATCAGGCAAATGCCGATTCCATCAATCCTCTGAGGGAAGCCGTTGAAAAGAACCCTCAGGACGTTCAAGCCTGCCTGAAGTGGGGGAATGCCTGTCTCAAGGAATTCAATGGCAAGGAGGCGCTGGACGCTTTTCGCCAGGCCGCGCGTGTGCAACCGGATTGCGCGGAAGCTCATTTTGGTTTGGGCAAGGCCTTCGATTCCCTCAAGCGTTACGAAGAAATGCTGGACGCCTTCAAAGAGGCCGCCTGGCTCAAGCCCGACTGGTCCGAAGCCCATTATAATCTGGGGCTGGGATACATGGTGGTGGGGCAGTACGAAGATGCGGTCGAGCCGTTCCGGGAAGCCATTGATGCACGGCCCGAATATGCCGAGGCCCATCGCGTCCTCAGTCTGGTGTACAGCCTGACCGGTCACACCGAGAAATCGGAGCATCACAAAAAAGAGGCCGGCCGCCTCGATCCCCATTTGTTGAAATAAAAAAAGCCGCTTCCCCCCCTTTACATTCCTTTATCGATATCCATCCCCGGTTAAACAAACGCCGTTTTTCCTATTGCCGCTTCAATCGGTTCGCGTGCCATAGCCAAAGCCGCTTGGTGAGGAACCGTTTTTTCTTCGCGAACCCGCCTGAGTACTTCCTTCGTATTGCGTCCGATGGATTCGCGAATGGCGGCAAACGCATCATTGGCCGTCAAGCCCTTATATTCCGTGGCGGCGCAAATCACCCCGCCGGAGTTGGCGATGATGTCGGGAACAATCCAGACACCCCGGCTGTGCATTTTTTCAGCCGCCTCATGCGTGATCGGAATGTTCGCTCCCTCCAGAACCAGTTTCGTATTCAACAGGCGCTGGTTCAGCTCCGTGAACACGTCCGGCCGGGCGGCGGGAATGAAAATATCCGATTCCACGGCCAGCAGGGCCTCACGTTGCATCGATTGACCCAACCCGGAATCCGCGACTTTCCCTCCCGTTTCAACGTAACGAAGCAGGGATGGAATATCAATGCCGGCGGGATCATGAAGCGTTCCTTTGGAATCACTGACGGCAATCACCTTGACGCCCCGTTCCAGCAGGAATTTTGCCGCGGCTTTACCGACGTTGCCGAATCCCTGAATGACGACGCGTGCGCCCTTGAGCGGCAAACCGATCACCTCGCTGGCGACATCCGCGGCGACCGCGACGCCGTAACCGGTCATGCCCAATTCATCGAGCGGCAGGCCTCCGAGTAAACGGGGCAGGCCCACGGCGCGGCCGATCTCTTCATGCACCCAGGCCATGCTCTGCTCGTCGGTTCCCATGTCGGGACCCACGATGTAACCTTTGATATCCCTGATGGAACGCGCAAAAGTCCGCACCAGTAGTTCCTTGTCGGGCGACCGCGAATCCGCGATGATACCGGATTTGGCGCCGCCGTGTTTCAAGCCGTTCACGGCGTTCTTCAACGTCATTGCCCGGGCCAGGCGAAACACCTCGCGCGTGGTGACGTCCGGCGCCATGCGGCATCCGCCAATGGCCGGACCCAGCGCCAGGTTGTCGATCGCCACAATGGCGCGCAATTTGGTCTTGGGGTCGTAAATATGAATGATCTGTTCCGGACCCAATTCATCGGCGAAGTTATCTATATAATGGGTGCTCATGACGTTTCACCTCTTTCTATTCATAGGGGGCTCCGAGTGATTTTGGCATCCAGAACCACCAGGCCCTTTTCATAAAGCCGGACCGGATTAAAATCCATAGAAACGATATCGGATTCTGAAATCATCCAGTCCGCCACCCACTGCAGAAAAGCCAACAGTTTGTGTTGGTCCAGTGGGGGTTTTCCGCGAAATCCTTTAATAATTTTCCACGCCTTCGTTCTTTGAATTCCTCTTATTATTTCTTCATCCGTGGCCGGGATCACCCAACGCGCGATGTCCTGATACAGTTCGACGTAACTGCCGCCGGTTCCAAACAGCAGCACCGGCCCGAACTGCGCATCGCGGTGTGCGCCCACCATCAAATCCAGACCGGGCGGCATTTGATGTTCCGTCCACACCTGTCCCGGCCAATCCCTGGCAAGGGCTTGCCACTCCCGCAATAAACTTTTTTTATCGTTAAGATCCAGTTTGATTCCTTCCAGTTCGGTTTTGTGTTGGATGTCCGGTCCCACCACTTTCAACGCCAGCGGAAACCCGATATATTCGATCGCCCAATTCACATCTTCCTCGCTGTTGACAAGGATATGCTGAGGGACCGAAATGTTGCATAGGCTCAACAGGTTTTTGACCTCCATTTCATGCGGGTTCCGGTCCACGGACCGTAGCCAGTGCAGAGTCGGCGAGGCATCAAACCGGGTACGCTGTTTTTTGACAACAGAAAGCTGTTCCTTCAACTCCCGGGAATGGCGAACCAGCAACGCCAGGCTCCGTGCGGCGCGTTCGCCGGTGGGATAAACCGGAACGTCGGTGCTTGTCAGTGTGGAACTCAATTCTTCAAACAGGGTTCCATACGCTCCGATGACCACGGGGATGTTTTTCGGAAGTCGAGCTTTAAGCATCGGGGCGATTTCGGAGTGAATACCTTCCATTCCCGGCAGTAAAACCATCAACAGGGCGTCATAGTTGCCCGTCGACAGAAGTTGTTCCGTTACGGCCAGGCACTGTGAATTGGTTCCCGTACTCGTTAGATCGATCGGATTGCGGAGGGAAAAATAATCCGGGAGCCAGGCCTTCAAACTTTCCTGATCCTCCACGGCGGGTTCCGGAACCCGGAGACCGGCCTGTTCGCACAAGTCTGTCAGGAACACTCCCATACCTCCGCCGTTGGAAACGATCAGTATGCGGTTGTCCCGTGCCGGCGGTTGCAGGGTCAGCGTCTGGATAGCGTCTATCATATGCTCTAACCCGTTCACTTCGATCATTCCGGTTTGCTCGCAGGCGGCTTTGAATATCGAGTATGAACCCGCCAGGGAAGCGGAATGGGCCTGAGCGGCCCGGCCTGCCTGATCGCCGTGTCCCCCCTTAAAAACAATAACGGGTTTGATACGGGTCACTTCGCGGGCGATCCGGACCAGGCGGGACCCGTCTTGAACACTTTCCAGGTACAATCCAATGACACGCACATTCGGATCGCGTCCGAATTCTTCAAGCAGTTCGCATTCGCCCACATCAATGCGGTTGCCAAAATTCACCGCGCGGTGAACCCCCACCCCCAGCGAACCGAGCCGGCTCAGCGTCTGCATCAGAAACGCGCCGCTCTGCGAGATCAAGGCCACCGGACCCGGTTTGGGTAAGGTGATTTCTCCCGGCTTCAAAAAGAAACTGTTGAATCGGTCCGCAGCGCTGAACACACCCATGCCGTTCGGCCCGATGATGCGGATTCCCAACCGCTTGGCATTGTCGCGAATCTGGTTCTGCAATACTTCTCCCGCTTCGCCCGTTTCCGCAAATCCGCCGCTGATGATGATCAGGTGGTGAACCCCGTTATGCGCCAACGGTTCAAGGAGGGGTAAGACTTGTGTTGCTGGAACCGCGGCGATAGCGAGGTCCACCCCATCCGGTAAATCGCTTATTTCGGTGACCGCCGGACAACCGGCCACCGTTTTACCCTTCGGGTGAACGGTAATGATGGTGCCGCCGTAAAGGTGTTTCAACAGGCTTTGAACGATATTTTTCCCCAGGTTGCCCGGCTTGGGTGAAGCCCCGATGACCGCTACCGATTCGGGAGCGAAAAAAGCCCGCCAGTCCAGGGATTCACTTTTTGGGTTTCCTGAAGATTCAACCATCCTAAAAGCTGTCAAAGTGTCATTCATCGTACGGCTCCCAGTAACTGTCTACGTTGTGCTGAATTTGCGCGATGATATCGTCGCGCCGTTCCGGCACAAACAAATGCTTGAACCGTTTTTGCCGTTTCAGATATTTCTCCACCGGCCGGCGTTTTCGCGGTCGTTTCGTGTGGGTCACCTTGCCGTTCACAAACTCCTTGATCGGGAAGATGCCGGTATCCACCGCCAGCTTGGCGATGAGGGCCGTTTCTTTCGGATCGAATCCCCAACCGGTCGGACACGGCGACAGGCAGATGAACAGGCGCGGCCCTTTGATATCCTTCGCCTTTTTAAACTTGTTGGACAAGTCGATCGGCTCGCGCGGCGACACCGTGGCGAGATACGGCGGGTTGTGCGCCATCCAGATGCCGAATAAATCTTTCTTGGCCCGCTCGGCGCCCGCCGGGTGCTCCGGCGTACTCGGACTGGTCGTGGTGTTACTGCCCAGAGGCGATGCGCCGGACTGTTGAAACCCCGTATTGCCGTAGGCCTCGTTGTCGTAACAGAAGTAGATGAAATCAAGATTGCGGTGAATCCCCGCCGACGTGGGGCCGAGCCCCATGTCATAGCTGGCGCCGTCTCCCGCCACCACCATGAGCCGCAAGTCTTCCTTTGGATCCATTCCGTACTTTTGCATGCGGATGTCCAGCGCGTCCCGTATCCCTTGCGCCGCGGGCACCGGACCGCTCATGGTCGTATACAGCCACGATCCCTGAAGCGACGTAAACGGATAAACGGAAATCAACGTGAAACAACCCGCCGCATTGCAGATCAGGGTATCTTTACCGAGGACTTTCATGGCGAGGCGCATCCCCTCCAGGCCGCCGCACCCGGCGCACAGGGCGGAACCCGGCGCCATTTCCTCCACCGGATTCAAGTCCGTGACCTTCCTGTATTTGAACTCCTCAACGGAATCCAGAATGCTTGTTGTCATGGGACGCGAGCCTCCCTGGGAAATCCGGCAATCCGCCGGAGTTGATCGAATTGTTTGAGATCCTTTTCATCGAACAGGAACAGGGGCTCGTCACCGGGCTCCTCATCCAGCCGTCGGACGATGCTGACGAAATCCCCGTCCTGAATATCCCGGCCGCCCAGACCGCCAATCACCGAGAGCAGATGCAGAGGGCGATCGTTCCGCCGGTACACCGCTTTCAAAATTTCCGGATAAATGATGCCGCCCATGCCCGGTGCCAAATTCTGGTCGATCACCGCGACTTTGGGCCGATGCGCCAGAGCATCCCCAATGATCCGGGACGGGAACGGCCGCAACAAATTTAATTTGAGCAGGCCGGCCTTGATTCCGTTCTTGCGCAGATGCTGCACTGCGGCCCTGCCTTTGGTGGCGAACGAATTGCTCATGATGAAGACATAGTCCGCATCGTCCAGCCGGTAGCGTTCCACAGGACCGTAGAACCGGCCGAACCGCTCGCCGAATTCCTGAGCGACTTTAATAAAAATAGACTCGACGTTTTGCGCGGCCAGGTGATGCTGAATTTTGAAATAGGAATAATTGCCGCCGCCGAACACCGCCGAAGCGCGGGCCATCGGCTGGGATGCCTGGAACACCGGTTGTGACGGTTTGAACAGGGGCAGAAAATCCCGCACCGCCGCTTCGTCCGGCAGCACGACCGGTTCGCGGGTGAAGGACAGATAAAACCCGTCGAGATTGACCAGGACGGGCAAGCACACTTCCGGGTCTTCCGCGATGCGGAAGGCCATCAGGATATAGTCCAGAACCTCCTGACAGGTTTCCGCGTGTAATTGAATGATGCCCGTGTCACGCAAACTCAACACGTCGTTGTGATCCGGTTCCAGTGTAATCGGGCTGGCCAATGCGCGCGAGACATTCACGAGAACCAGCGGCACACGCCACCCGGCAATGGTATACAATGCTTCCAGACCAAATAATATTCCCTGACTGGAGGAAGCGGTGAAGACGCGCACGCCGGAAGCGGCCGCCGCGCCCGCGGCCATGAACATCGAATGTTCCGAGTCCATGTTGGTGAACCGGCCCTGCATGTGACCGTCGGCGAACCAGCGCGACAGGGTTTCGACGATTTCCGTCTGCGGGGTGATGGGAAACGCCGGCACATAATCGACCCCCGCCAACCGCGCAGCCCATGCCGCCGCTTTATTGCCCGTCAACATCATTTGTTTTTTTCGGGTCAGTTCCATGATGCCGCCTCCCGGATAATCTCGATGGCGTGCTTGGGACACTCCACCGCACAAATCAGGCACCCCTTGCAGTGATCGTAATCGATCACCGGTTTATCGTTGGCCTCCATCCGGATATCCCCTTCCGGACACCGGACGTAACAGATGGCGCAGCCGTTGCATTCCTCGTAATGAATGTCCGGACGATGGATCCGCCAGTTGCCGGTTTTGCGCAGGGCCATGTTGCCGGAGGCAAAAATCACCGGAACCGAGTCGACCGGCAGCCGGCGTTCCAGGGCAACCAACCGGCTGGCCGTGAACCCGTTGTCGGGTTCGCTGAATTTCAAATCAAACGAAGGCACTTGCTGAAAGGCCTCCTCGGCCAGCTTGAGGTTGGCGGTGATTTTGTCCGCGTCGATGCGCTCCTGCCCCAACTCTTCCTGGATCGCCTGCAGCAGATGATGCAGTTCGATAGGGCCCATCAGGCGCGCTCCCACTGCGGCCAAGGCTGTGCTTACCAGCATGGGCTTCTGGATGAATCGCTGACACAATTCGGAAACGTCCAGTTGAACCGGAACCGTTTCCAATTGAAAATGGTTTTTGAGATCGGACGAGGAATGCCGGGAGTTGATAAAGAGGAGAGTGGCGGATTCGGTACCCTGGGTGACTGCGGCCATGGGGTCGGACAATAACGTTTCGTCACCGATCAGAATGATATCCGGCCGGGATATGGGACCCCGCTCCAGAATGATGGTTGTGCCGACTCGCACGTAGGCGGCGATCGGAGCCCCCCGGCGTTCGGCGCCATACAAAGGGAAGTCCTGAACCTGATATCCGGCCAGGTGAGCCGCCGTACCCAGAATCTGGCTGGCGGTTTTGATGCCCTGTCCCCCGCGGCCATGAATTCGTACCCGCAACATGGGAGCCTCCATTCCCTTTGTTTTCAAACCCTTGGTCAGGTCATTGAAGTTGCCTTTCCGAGGAAAGAAGGGTTTACAAATCAACCATTTATAGGACAGCACCCTTATTCAAAGTAACTGTCTATATTTAATATGAAGCCGGCAAAGAAAATTATCCAATGATTTGAATGAGAAAATAGGTGCCATTTTAGAATGGAAAAGGGGGTATTTCCGGGATCAGGGAAGAATTTGATACCTAAATTCGCCAATATCAGTCCCTTTAATGTGCCCAAAACGGGTTTCCCACTAGCCTGAACTGTCCTTTTGGGTGACCCGAATTCCTGGGGCCTCAAAAGCACAAAACCCAATACTTTTGAACCCATTAAAGAAGTTGACACCTCTGTAATATGGGTTAAAATTTTTTAATACCTGCTTTTTATGAAAAAGGTAGAATCAGGGGTGCTGTACCATAGTACCGGCCTTTTTAGTGCCCATTTTGGGGTATTAATGTTGGTTGATTTTTTCTTGTGAAAATAACTTTTCATCTGTTTGCTCATTAGTTTTGAATCGGTGGGTCGCTCACTTCCCATTTAATTTTTGATTTTGGAACCATTCAATGGCCAAAGCTCCAGCCAAAGGAATCGCTCAAACGCTTCAGGATGTTCTGAATAATCTTCAAAGGCAATTGAAGGAAAAGACCACGGCGTTGAACGCGGCGAATAAAAAAGTTGCCGCCTTGTCCGGAGGCCAGGGAGGTGACTTTACGGTCGAATTGGATGCGGAAAAAGAGAAGCGCGCCCAGGCCGAGAATGCCTTCAAAATAGCCAAAGCGGAAATCTCCAAACTCAGAAAGCAGATTGAAAAAGGTTCCTCCAATGGCAAGGGGGCTTCTTCCGAAGATCTGACCCAGGAAATTGCCAAGCGGACTAAAACAGAAAAGAGCCTGGCAGAACGCACCGAAGAATTACTTAAGGTGAATCAAAATTTGCTCGCCGAGACGCAGGCCCGCATGAAAGTGGAGACGGCTTTGCAGGCAGCCCAGTCCAAGCTGGAGGGGGCATTAAAAAATCAGGGGCCGGATTCAGGCGAGTCGGAAGCACTGCAAGAGGAGATAGCCGTTCTCCTGGAAACCCAGGCGACGCTTGAGCAGGAAAAAACCAGCCTGAATGAACAGTTGAGCGAAACTCAGGCTCAGGCGGAAGCGGCGCAAAATGAACAGGGGCAAAGCGGCGCGGAAATGACAGCCCTGCAAAATGAGTTTAAGGAAGTCGAGGAAAACCGCGACCAATTACAGGCGGATAAGATCACTCTGGAAACCCAGTTAAAGGAAGCGCTGTTCAAGGCCGAGCAGGCCACTGCCGGCAATAGTGAGAATGCCGAAGCCCTGAAATCATTGAAAGGGGAAACCGAAACCCTGCGTGCCGACAAGGCCCTCCTTGAAAAAAAATTAAAGGAAGTGAACACCCAACTGGAAAGCGCCCGGAAAACCCGTGGGGATACTGGGGGTGCGTCGGACGCGAAGGCCTTCAAGGCGGAACTGGAGAAAGTCCGCAAGGCTGGCGAAATTTTAAAGAGTGAAAAAGAAAAACTTGCGGCCGAGGTTGCGGGTTTGGAAGCGCAACTGAAATCTGCTGGTTCGGCGCCGGCCACTTCCGCTACGCCGAAAACAACCCCATTCGCATCACCCCCGCCCGCGCCTAAAACACCTCCACCCGCTCCCAAGGCGGTCACTCCCCAGGACAAAGAAATTGAGCGGTTGCAACAGGCCATCGCCAAAAATCCGAGGGATATTAAAAGCATGGTGAAGTTGGCGCAAGTGGCGTTCAAGGCCAGCCGCCATCAGGATGCCATCGAACCCCTGAGTAAAGCGGTCAAACTTCAGTCGAAAGACGCGGAACTTTTCTACATGCTGGGGGAGGCGTATTACAAGTCCCAGCAATATCATGACGCCCTGGGGCCTTTCAACCAGGCCGTCCGGGTCAATCCCAAAATGGCCAAGGCGCATTACAATTTGTGTTTGATCAATGAACTGGTGGGCAATGAAGATGCCGCGCAGAAGCATTATCAACTCGCCATCAAAATCGATCCCAAAATCGAAGACAAAATGGGTTGACGTTCGACCCGGCCTGTTCGCCATCCTTTCCGGTCAGTATTCCTCGATTTCGTGAACCATCTTAACCGCCTTCATGGTGGCGATTACCGGCATTCCCGGTTGCAATTTCAAATGGGCGAGTGATTTGCGGGTGATGGTGGCGAGGATGGGTTCCCCCACGTCCAGTTTGAGATTCACCGAACTCCCTTTAGTATCCATGGGGCCGATTTCCAGAACGGTCGCGGGAAGCATGTTCAACACGCTGGTCGGGGTATCGGATTTTCCCAACGCAATGCTGATATCCTTGGCCAGTAAATGCAAACGCAACGGACTGCCCACGGCCAGAGGTTGTTCGGGGATGTAGAGAAACTGGCCGCGGTAGCGCACCCGCGTGAGGCCGAATTCTGTTTCATGACCGGCGACGGTGGTGGTCAACACCGATCCCACTGTCGAGGGCCCGGCTTTCCCCGCCAGGTCGAGCCGCGACAACACTTCGTTGGCAGGTCCCGATGCCACGTTTTTTCCCTCCTGAAGCAATACCAGGGTGTCTACCAGTTGCAGCACCTCGCTCAATGAATGCGTGACGTAAACGATGGGGAGCCGCATCTCTTTTCTAAGCCGGATCAAAAACGGCAGAATATCCTGTTTGCGTTCGGCGTCGAGGTTGGCCAGCGGTTCGTCCATCAACAACAGGCGGGGGCTGGTTAAGAGAGCCCGGCCGATCGCTATCCGCTGCTGTTCGCCACCGGAAAGCCCCGGGGTCCGCCGGTTCAGCAGAGGCTCAAGGTCCATCAACTCGACCACCTGATCGAACGTGATTTTTCGATGTTCCGGCGCGATCCGGCGGTAGCCGTAATTCAGGTTGTCCCGCACGCTCAAATGCGGGAACAGCCGGGCTTCCTGAAACACCATGCCGATGGGCCGGCGGTGCACCGGCAGGAAGATGCCTTGCGATTCGTCCTGCCACACGGCGCCGCCGAATTTCATGATGCCGGTGGGTGACCGCTCCAGACCGGCCAGACAACGCAGAAGGGTTGTTTTGCCGGAGCCGGACCGTCCGAAGATGACCGTCACCCCTTCATCCGGGAATTCCAGTTCGGACTCGAGACAGAAACTTTTGTATTGCACCCGGAAGCGGGAAAGGATCGTACTCATGAGATATGCACCGGCAGGCGGCGATTGAACGCGTAAACGGTCACCAACACCACGAAGGAAAAAAGCAGCAGGCCGCCCGAAAGCAGATGCGCTTGCGAGTATTCGAGGGCCTCGACGTGATCGTAAATGGCGATGGACACCACCTTGGTTTTGCCGGGAATGTTGCCGCCCACCATCAACACCACTCCGAATTCGCCCAGCGTATGGGCAAAGCCCAGAACTATCGCCGTCAGATAACCCCGCACCGCCATCGGGGAAGCGACGCTGATGAAGGCGTCCCATTTTGAAGCGCCCAGCGACCAGGCCACTTCGAGATGCGTTTTGCCGGACGCTTCAAAAGCGCCCTGCAGCGGTTGCACGACAAACGGAAAGGAATAAAGTGTGGAAGCGATCACCAGACCGGTAAAGGAAAACGCGAGGGAAGAACCGGTGACCGACTGAAACGGTCCGCCAATAACGCCGTGGGTGCCGAGTGCGATCAACAGGTAAAACCCGAGTACCGTCGGCGGCAGGACCAGGGGCAGGGCGACCACCGCCTCCACCCAGACGCGCGCGCGGGACCGGGTATGCGCCAGCCACCACGCCACCGGCGTCCCGATCAAAAGCAAAACGCCTACCGTCGTGGCCGCGAGTTTGAGTGTAATGAAAACCGGTTGCCAGTCCATTATCGAATTGTCCATGGTTTTAATCCTTATATTTCTGAAGGCCGTAGCCGTAGGATTGAATGATTTTTCGCGCCGCGTCCGATTGCAGAAACTTCCAGAGCGCCTGTGCCGCCGGATTGGTTTGACCGCGGTTTAACAATACCGCGTCCTGATCGATCGGATCGTATAAATGTCGCGGCACCTGCCACCGGCTTCCCTTTATTTTCAAGCGGGGGTCCAGC
Organism: uncultured Nitrospinaceae bacterium; assembly: GCA_965372625.1. Lineage (GTDB taxonomy): Bacteria > Nitrospinota > Nitrospinia > Nitrospinales > Nitrospinaceae > SZUA-226. Next base: position 687 of record CBDVDB010000044.1, on the reverse strand, counting down.
ACCTGCGAGAGCGCGACAAACCCAACCTCCGCATTTCCGGTGGCGACAAATTGAAAGGTCTGGCCGATGTTTTCCCCCCGCACGATAAGGGGGGATAACGATTCCCACAGGTTCAAACGTTGCAGCGTCATAAAAGCGGCCTTGCCATAAGGGGAGGTTTTGGGATTGGCCAGCGCCAGGTGCTTGAAATTTTGGCTACGTAAAAATTTTCTGCCGTAAGCGGAGATTCGTTCCGGATCGGCGCTCCATAAAACAATTTTCCCCCGGGCATAAGTGAATCGTGTGGCGGCAACCGCCTGCCCGCCTTTTGCCAGAAGCCGGGGGCGCTCGCTGTCCGCCGCGAGGAAGATATCAAAGGGAGCGCCGTGAATAATTTGCGCATACAATTTTCCCGTCGAACCCGACACAATGGAGACGGTGTGTCCGCTCTGCTTCTGAAAATTGGAAACCAACTGCTTGAACGGGTTCAGGAAATTAGAAGCCACCGCCGCCGTCACCTCCCCGGCGAAAACAGGAATGCCGGTCAGGAGAATCCACGCGAAACCCGATGCCATCACCCAACGCTTGAGGTCTCTACCAGCCATATGTTCTGTTCCGGAAAACGGTTCGTGTTATTTGGGTCGTGATTATCGTTATATATCACAAAACATATCGGTAGGTCAATCCCAAAACTGAAGGCCCCCTCCT
>CBDVDB010000043.1:0-12716 GCA_965372625.1 uncultured Nitrospinaceae bacterium | reverse complement strand
GAGAAAACCATAGTGCTGGAAGTCCGGGAAGCGGCGCGGCAGATTACCACCGATAAAAAACGCGTACAGGCGGCCCGGATAGCCCGCAGACTGGCGGAAGAAAAACTCAGTGCTGAAGAGAAAAAATTCGAAGTCGGTTTGTCCACCAGTTTTAACGTTCTCGAATTTCAAACCGATCTGGCGGAGGAGCAAAGCAAAGAACTCAAAGCCATTATCGATTTTAATAAATCCAAGATCAAACTCCGAAAAGTCTTGGCGACCACTTTGGATGAATACAACATCCGCATGGCGTCCGGCTCGGGTCCATGAAAAAAAAATTCCTCATCTATTTAGCAGTTGTCATTTTCGGGGTGGGGATGCTTTGGGCATTTACCGGGCAAGAGGCGCCGAAAAATCCTGAGACCATTCCTTTTAAAACTACCTCTGTGATCCAGGGCAACCTCGTCGTGAAAATATCCGCCACGGGTGTGGTCGAACCGAATTTTCAGGTCGAAGTTAAATCCAAAGCCAGCGGTGAAGTTCTGAAGTTTAAATTTGAGGAGGGGGACCGGGTCAAAAAAGGCCGGCTTCTTCTGCAACTGGACAAATCCGATGAAATCCGGAATGTCGCCCGGTCCAAGGCCGATATGGCCAGCGCCACCGCCCAATTGAACAAGGCCAAGACCGCCCACCTTTCCCAGAAAACCCGGTACCTGACCAGTCTGCAATCCGCACATTCCCGAATAGAGGAAGCCGAGGCCAATCTCAAGGAAGCGGAGGACAAGCTGGAGCGGCAGAAAGACTTGTTCCAGAAAAAATTCACTTCGCGGGAGGCGTTGCAGGAAGCCGAAACCTCTTTCAAGGTAAACCAGGAAAACCTTATTCAGGCCCAAGTGGATTTGCAGGCCGCCGAGGATGCGATCCACGATATCGAGGTTAAAAAGCACGAAATCGCTCTGGCCCGGGCCGATGTGCTACGGGCGAAGATCGCTCTGGCCGAAGCCCGGGAGCGGCTGGATGAAACGGAAATTTTCGCACCCATCTCCGGCATACTCATGGAGAAACTGGTCGAGGAGGGGCAAATCATCTCCTCCGGCATCTCCAGCGTTTCCGGCGGGACCCCGCTGGCCAACCTGGCCGACCTTTCCCGCCTGTTCATCATCGCCGACGTGGATGAAACGGATATCGGTTCGGTCCAAATCGGTCAACTGGTAAAAATTACCGCCGACGCTTATCCGGGAAAAGAGTTCGTGGGGAAAGTTCAGCGGATATCTCCCAAGGGAAAAGTGGAAAACAGCATCACCATTTTCAAGGTTAAGATTGAAATCCGGGGGAAAGGCAAGGGTATCTTAAAACCGATGATGACCGCCAATGTTGATATAATAAGCGCAGAGTTGAAAAATGTTTTGTATCTGCCCCGGGAAGCGCTCCGGGTTCAAAAAAATAAAAAGTTCGCGGCGATTCTGGTCAACCACGAACCGAAAGAAATTCCCGTGACCACCGGAGTCCGAAACCCGATCCACGTTCAGATTTTATCCGGTCTTAAAGCGGATCAGGAAGTCCTGATCGGCGATTGGGAAACGTTGTGGGAAGATTATCAACAGGGTGAGGACTCTATGTCCACCATCCGCAAGATTTTATTTATTATTCGTTCCAAATGACAAAGCCTTGATTGAAGTCGAAGATCTCAGCAAAACTTACGAATTGGGCGGCCAGCAGGTAAAGGCCCTGAAGGGGGTCAGCTTCCGCATCCAAAAGGGGGAGTTTGTCGCTATCATGGGGCAATCGGGAAGCGGCAAGTCCACCCTGATGAACCTGCTGGGGTGCCTCGACCTCCCCTCTTCCGGCACCTACCGCCTGGGCGATACCGATGTCCGCACCCTGAGTTCCGACCAGTTGGCGGAAGTGCGCAACCGCCGCATCGGATTCGTTTTTCAAAATTTCAATCTGCTGGCCCGGTCTTCGGCTCTCGAGAATACCGAACTGCCCCTGCTCTATGGCGGAGTACCGGATTCCCGAACCAAAGCCCGGGAAGCGTTGGCCAAAGTAGGTCTGGAGGACCGCGCCCGGCACAGACCCAACGAACTCTCCGGTGGCGAGAATCAACGGGTCGCCATCGCACGCGCCATCGTGAACAATCCGTCCATCATTCTGGCGGACGAACCGACCGGCAATCTGGATTCCACAACCGGTGAAGAAATCATGGATATTTTTTCCCGCTTCAACCGGGAGGGGGCCACTCTGATTCTGGTAACCCATGAACACACTATTGCTGATTACGCCCGCCGGGTGATCCAAATGCGGGACGGCTTGATCGTCAGCGATTCGGCCAGGGAGATATAATGCCGATCTGGGATTTATTTATAATGGCGCTCAGGAGTCTGCGGGCCAACAAGTTTCGGACGTTTCTCACCACGCTGGGAATCATCATCGGTGTGGCCTCGGTTATTTCAATGGTTTCCCTGGGCGAAGGGACGCGTCTCCAGACCCTCGACACCATCGCCAAATTCGGAACCAATATCATAACCGTCAAGCCGGGTGAAAAGAAAAACCGCCACGTCAGTACCGGCAAGGTGGAAACACTGATGTTGGGGGATGCCTACGCCATCCGGGACCAGGTTCACAATATCAACGGAGTGTCGCCGCAAGTGTACCAGAGCGGCCAATTGAAATACGGCAACAAGAACAGCAGCAGCACCGTTCGGGGTACCGGCAAGGATTACGGATGGATGGCTAATTTTAAAATGGAACATGGACGGTTTTTTACCGCAGAAGAAGTTCTGTCCTCCCGGAAGATTTGCGTTCTGGGGGCGACCGTGGTTAAAAATCTATTTGACGGTGAAAATCCCGTGGGGCAAACCATCAAACTCAATGGCAGTAATTATATCGTTATCGGTTCCACCGTCGCCAAAGGAGCGTTGAGCTGGTATGACCCGGATGACCAGATTTTCATTCCCATCACGACCGCCCAAAGACGATTGTTCGGATTGAGACATGTGCAGTCCATTGACGTTCAGGTGAAGAATATGGATGACATCGAAACGATCAAACAGGAGATCGAAACGCTGTTGCGAACCCGGCACAATTTAAGGCAAGGCCAGAAAAACGATTTTTATGTTCAAAATTCCGCCGAATGGCTGAACAGCTGGGGGCAGGCGGCCAAAACATTTCAATTTTTGCTGGGCGGGATAGCGGCGATATCACTTCTGGTGGGCGGCATCGGCATCATGAACATCATGCTGGTCTCGGTTACCGAGCGGACCCGGGAAATCGGCATCCGGATCGCCATCGGAGCCAAGAAAAAAGAAATCCGCCGGCAATTTCTGATTGAATCCGTGCTGATCAGTTTTCTGGGAGGGAGTATCGGGATCGCGCTGGGTATCCTCATTTCCCGCACCGTATCCAAGCTCGGCGGCCTGGAGACCGTCGTATCCCTGCAATCGATCATCATGGCCTTCGGTTTCTCGGTGGCAATCGGCATATTCTTCGGACTGTACCCCGCCACCAAGGCCTCCAACCTCAACCCCATCGATGCCCTGAGATACGAATAAATTCCCCCCTGCCCCCGCACTTGCTATAATTCCGCCGTACTATTCACTCACCGAAATTGTGTGCCGGAGTTATGCAAATACATCCATCCAGGGAAAAATTTTTTGATCTGAGCCGGGATTCTGCACGCATTCCGATTCTCGGAGAAAAAAGCGTCCCGCACTTTAATCCTTCCCGGTTTTTCCGTTCCATTTACGGGGAGGCCCGCCATGCCTTTCTATTCGAAAGCGGGAAGGGTCCGGAAGCCACCGCCCGTTATTCCCTGATGGGTGAGTCGAATTCCAAAGTCCTGCAGGCGCATAACAATCAGACTGTCGTTTCCAATAATGGATCACGCAGAGTAACGCCGGGACCTCCTGAGTCTGTTTTGGATCTTCTTAATTTTGAAAATCAGCAGACGCCGTTCGATTATGCGCCGCATTTCTGGGGAGGATGGGTGGGCGTCATCGGGTACGAAATGGCACGGTGGCTCGATCCCGTCGCTCTGCGTTCGAAGGAAGACCTCGATCTTCCCCTCCTTTATTTTTTTCAAGTGGACCGGTTGTGGATTTACGATCATAAAACTCATAAGCTGAAAATGATCGTCTCGAAAAAGTGCTCGGACGCTCCTCACGATCATTATGAAAAAACCATCCGCGAAATTGAAGCGCATTGGGAACAGGCGGAAACCGTTTTGAAGGATCAGACGGATCGCCCCGCCCCGCCAACCCGTATCAACGGCAATGGACTCCGTTCCAATATTTCACAACAGCAATATATGGCAATGGTCGAGCGGGCCAAACTCTATATCGAGGAAGGCGACATCTATCAGGCCAACCTGGCTCAGCGGTTTGAGACGAAGTATGAGGGTGATCCTTTGGACCTGTATGAAAGTCTGAGAAAGATCAACCCCTCGCCGTTTTCCGGCTATATGAAACTGGGCGATATGACTCTGGTCAGTTCGTCCCCCGAACGGCTGGTCAAAGTCGAAAAAGGAGTATTGGAAACACGGCCCATCGCCGGCACCCGGCCGCGCGGCCGCAATTCCGAGGAAGATGTTCTGCTTACCCGTGAGTTGCTCCTCAACGAAAAAGAACTGGCGGAACACCTCATGCTGGTGGACCTGGAGCGCAATGATCTGGGCCGGATATGCCAATACGGCAGTGTGACGGTGACGGATCAGATGTTTGTCGAGCAATATTCCCACGTCAGCCACATTGTTTCAAACATCCGGGGCATCCTCAAACCGGGTGTCGGGTTGAAGGGAATTCTGAAAGCCGTATTCCCGGGAGGCACCATCACCGGTTGCCCGAAAATCCGGTGCATGGAAATCATCGATGAGTTGGAGCCGGTCACGCGCGGCCCCTATTCCGGAAGTTTCGGTTACATCGGCTTCGGCGGTATCCTCGACCTCAACATCATCATCCGCACCATTATATTAAAGGGTGACCAGGCCTATTTTCATGTGGGCGCGGGTATTGTCGCCGACTCGATTCCCGAAAAAGAATATCAGGAAACCCTCGATAAAGCCGCCGCCCTGATCAACGTTTTGACCGGCAAACGGGATTGCCGATGAACCCCATCGTTTACCTGAACGGCAAGTTTGTGGCACTGGCCGATGCCAAAGTCTCTATTCTGGACCGCGGGTTTTGTTACGGCGACGCTTTGTTCGAAACCATGCGGATTTATTCGGGGAAAATTTTTAATCTGAATCTCCACCTCGACCGGTTGGAGCGTGGCGCTCAAAGTATTTTTTTGAATCTCCCCGAATCACGGGAACGCCTGGAGGCGATTCTTTACGAAACGTTTAACCGGAACCAGGGTGCCGACGCGGTACTCCGTCTCACCATCACTCGCGGAGAAGGCGTGCTGGGAAAATTGTGGCAGGCCGGCACCTCCCCTACCCTGTCCGTCTATGTGAAACCCTATAACGGTCCGCCGGAGGAGTGGTATCAAAATGGCGTCCCGATCTCGCTCATTCCCGATTCCGCTTCCCGGTTGGGGGGATTGCAGGAGCAGATCAAATCGGCCAATTACCTGAGCCAGATATTGGCCCGCAAGCAGGCCGAAGATGAGGATTCGGTGGAGGGTATTATGATGAACGATAAAGGAGATATCTGCGACGGCACCATATGCAATATTTTCCTGGTCAAGCAGGGCGAATTGTTCACTCCCGCGGTAAGCCCCTACGTGCTGGCGGGTGTCACGCGGCAGGTGGTTCTGGACCTGGCCGCTCACACGGGAGTGACCTGTCAAGAGAAGACGCTTACCGCCGGGGAGGTCCTGGCGGCCGATGAGGTTTTTTTAACCAATACCGGATGGGAAATTCTCCCAGTAACCCGCGTCAATGGGAAATCAGTGGGGTCCGGCCAGCCCGGTCCCGTCTCGCAGGCTCTGCGGCAGGAATTCAGAAAATCCGTTGATGCGGAAATTGGAAAATGATAAGCTTCGCCCTTAAATTTAAAACTCCTTTCAGGGATAGAGAATAATAATGGATGTCTTTGATAATTTCGCCGACCACCCGAACGGCGTGATTTCGGATAAACAGGGGAATCTGGAATGGTTACCCAAGGACTCCTATGGCGACCTCGGCCGCTGGGTCAGTTTTCAGGAAGCTTTGTCGTATCGGGGCACCATGATCAGCGTCTATGCCGGCGGATACAGCGACTGGCGTCTGCCGACAAAGAAGGAAGCGCAGGATTTATTCCATGAGGATTTGAATCAGCTGGACTGGGAAGGGGAGCACGTTCACATTCATCCCCTGTTTGTCACCAAATGCGCGCGTTACATCTGGACCAGTGAGGAAAACGATAAAAACCAGGCACTGGTAGTCGACCTGCAGGAGGGGTCCACGGAATTCATGGATAAAGACAACCGGGATAAACTTGCGGCGCGTCTGGTGCGCACGGTTCAGCAAAAATAACGGTCAGCGGGATAAACCCGCCTTGTGCCAGAACGCCTCACGGTTCAAGCCCTGAATGTCCTCTTGCAAATAATCGTCACCCTTGAAAACCTTTTCCTCCACCCCGTCGTCTTCAAAAGTGACCACCCGGACATCCGCATGCCTGGTTTTTTTGAAGTCGTTAAACAGGGCGGCAGGATGAGTCGCCTCCAGATTCAACGGAAACCTTCGAGCGATTCGGATTTTCCGGTCCGGAGTGTGGAGATCGACGCACAGAAAATTCCCCTCCAGCCAGGTTTCGATGGATTGGCCCTCTTCCCGGCCCGGAACAAATACCTTTTCATCCACCTTAACGGCAAAGGCGGTCCCGGACTGTCCGCGTAACCATACCTTCCCGTCATCCTTGATTTCCGGCATAATCTGATTTTGACCTCTTGGCGCCACAGGAGTTTTGACATGGAACCCCTTTTATACCATAATTTTTTAAACATCCACTTGAGATGAAAAAACCCTTGACCCATCCTTTCGAAACACGATTGCAAAACGAATTGAACCAGAGACAGGAAACCGGACTGCTCCGCACGCTGGAAGTCCTGGATACCTGCCAGACGAATCTGATCGGCAACGATTATTTTCAACTGCGCTCTCACCCTGAAGTGATTAAGGGAGCGCAGACAGCCCTCGAACAGTATGGCGCCAGCAGCAGCGCTTCTCCCTTGCTCTCCGGGTTTCTCCCCTGTCATGAACAGTTGATCGAGAAACTGAAGCATTGGAAACAAAAATCCAGTGGCCTGTTATTCAATACCGGCTTTATGGCGAATCAGGCCCTGTTGACTCATCTTCCCGGCTCACGGGATCTGATTCTGGCCGACCGCCTGATCCATCACTCCATCGCTCAGGCATTGGGAAAGCACGAGACCCGCTTCAAGCGTTATCACCATTTGGATTTGGATCATCTGGAGGAATTGCTCGACCGGCATATCAACGATTATGAAACCGTGTTCGTGGTCACCGAAAGCGTGTTCAGTATGGACGGCGATTATCCGGACCTGCCGCGGCTGGCCGCTCTGAAAACAAACTATCCGTTCGTCTGGATATTGGACGAAGCCCACGGTACGGGAGTGTTCGGCCCCACCGGTGGCGGACTGGCGGAGGAAACCGGCGTTCTCGACGAGGTGGATATCCTCGTCGGCACACTGGGCAAGGCTTTGGCGAGTATGGGAGCCTATGTGCTGACGAATTCCAAAACCATCATCGACTACCTGATCAACTATTCGGGAGAGTTGATTTACTCCACCTATTTGGGACCCCCCCAGGCGGGAGCGGCCCAAGCGGCGCTGGAAATCATTCAAAAATCGCAAGCTACCGCCCGTCAAATCCGAAATACCGCCAACCGGTTGCGTGAAAAACTGAAAAATGACGGGTGGGCAACGCAGGCCTTCGACTCACAAATCGTTCCGGTAATTCTGGGCGATCCCAAGGATGCGCTTGAATTGCGCAATAAATTACTGGAACATGGAATATTGGCCGGTGCGGTAAGGCCGCCCACGGTTCCCGAAAATTCCTCCCGTCTCCGGTTTTCATTTCATTCGGGTATTGGGGAGGAGCAAGTGGATGACATTATTAATATAATGAACTCATGGAAAAAAAGATGAACATAACAGCCATCTGCGGCTGGGCTTTACCGGAAGACTGGTTTCGCCAATTGGTGGAAAGTTATTTCCCTGAAGCCAGGGTGCGGGCCTGCCATCCCAGGAATCCTGAAAGTGCTGATGAAGCAAAGGCGCTTCTTGAACCTCAATCCGATTGGGTGATCGGTTATTCACTGGGGAGTCTGTGGCTTTTGCATCATAAAAATAAAATTCCACCGCAGGCAAACGTGGCTCTGCTGGCTCCGATACTCGCCTTTACCGAGGAAAAGAATCTTGGGGGGAAAACGCCTCTGGGACAATTGAAATATCAGAAAAAAATGCTGAAGCAATCGGAGGATTACAACGCTGCCATGCGGGGCTTTTTTGATCTAAGCGGCATTCATCTTCCAGAGGACGATCTCCAGCAACCTTACGGCATGGATATTTTAATCCGGGGCCTCGAATTTCTGGAAACGACAAGCGTTTCTCCCCAATCGGCTGAAGGTTGCCTGGCCCTCACGGGATTGCGCGACCCGCTCCTGGACGGCCCGCATATGAAAAAACTCATGCCCCATTTAATTCTGGTGGAAGACTGCGATCACTCTCCACACAAATTGCTCTCTTGTCTGGCGCAGCATCCCGACCTCAAAAAATATGGATGCAATTCGCCGAATCAAAAAACTATTTCCCAACAGGTTCCATGAAAATATTCGGAATCGATTTCACCAGCGCCCCCACCCGTAAAAAGCCGATACAGGTGGCAGAGGGTTCTGTCAACAAGGGAACCTTGACTCTCTTAAAGCTCCACCGCCTGACGAGTTTCGCCGAGTTCGAAAGTTTCCTGAAGCAAAAGGGGCCCTGGGTGATGGGAATCGATTTCCCCTTCGGCCTGCCCAGTGCTTTTCTATCCACATTGGGTTTACCTCACGACTGGAAAAGCTATGTTCAAGCCGTGACCCGCCGGTCACGAACCGAATTCGAAAAACGAATCAAAACCTTCAAATCAAAACATTCTTCGCCCTATAAGGAGCCTTTAAGGTTTACGGACGTCCTGGCGTCGGCTCAAAGTCCCTTGAAGTTGGTCAACGCTCCGGTCGCTAAAATGTTTTACGAAGGATCGCAGCGAATTTTAAAATCGGGCGCGGCCATTCTTCCCTGTCTTCCTAAAAAAAGCAACCGCATCATTCTGGAGGCCTATCCGGCATTAGTTGCCCGCCGGTTTGCCCGTTCCTACAAGAGCGAGGGCAAGGACACCTCTGCAAAAAAATCCGCGCGAAAAAAAATTATTGAGGGGATATCCAACCCGGCCTTGAAATCGGAATTCGGGTTTTTGGTAAAGATAGATAAGACCCTCCGGCTGGAAATCCAAAACGATTCCAAAGGCGATGGTCTCGATGCCGTTCTTTGTACCCTGCAGGCGGCCTGGGCCGCAAGTCAGGGCAAACCCGATTATGGTTTTCCGGGAGGCTCAAAAAGTTTGATGCAGTCGGAAGGCTGGATCGTTGACCCTTCGATGCGATTGAACCCCTCATCTGTTACCGAAAAATTAAAAAAGCCTTCACCTCCTAAAGAGGACTTAAAAAAACAGGATGAAGGAACCATCAAAATTCTCATGGAAAAGTTGCGGAAGTTGACGGATATCGGCCTGGCCCTGTCCGCCGAGCGCCATCTGAACATCCTGCTCGAAATGATCATGGATGAAGCCCGAAACTTTACTCATGCTGACGGCGGCACTCTATATAGCCTGGGTACGGATAACAAATTGCATTACGAGATTTTCCAGAACGATACTTTGGACATCCGGATGGGCGGTAAGAAAAAATTTTCCATGCCTTTCGCACCACTGGAGATGAACCCATCCAATGTTTCTTCCTATGTGGCGATGACGGGTTATACAGTGAATATTCCCGATATCCGAAAGCATAAAAATCATGATTTTTCAGGGCCCTGGAAATTTGATAAAAAATTCAACTACCGGACGCAATCCATGCTGCTGGTCCCGATGAAAAATCAGGATGAAGAAATTATTGGCATCATTCAGTTGGTGAATGCCCGAAAATCTTTGGATTCCAAAAAGGTCATTTCTTTTTCCCACGAGAACGTGCGCTGGATTCAATCTCTGGCATCTCAGGCGGCGGTAGCCATAACCCATGTATCGCTGGTTCAGGAAATCCGGAAAGCTTCCGCTGAAGTGGCGCTGGCCAGGGACATGGCCATGGAAGCCAACGCCGCCAAAAGCAAATTCCTGGCCAACATGACCCATGAATTGCGCACCCCCATGAATGCGATTATCGGTTACACCGAAATGCTTCTGGAAGAAACGCTTGAAAAAAAATTGCCGGAATTCCACGAGGATCTGCAGAAAATCGGCGGTTCCGCAAAAATACTATTGCACCTGATCAACGAGATTCTGGATTTATCTAAAATTGAGTCCGGGAAAATGGAAATCCATCTCGAATCGTTTAAAATCCAGGAAGTGATTCAATCGGCCATCGACACGATCAAACCCATGGTGAAAGAAAACAAAAATACTTTGAAGAATCATTGCGATGAAAACCTGGGCTACATGGTGGCCGACTTGACATGGGTTCGCCAAACCCTGATCAACCTGTTAAGCAACGCTTGTAAATTTACGGAGGGTGGGGAAATTATACTGGAGGTCCATCGGATCAATAAAGGAAATAGTCCCTGGATTATTTTCAAAGTCACGGATACCGGAATCGGTATTGCCCGGGAAACAATCCGATCCATATTTTCCGAATTTACCCAGGGCGACTCCTCCATCAACCGCAAATACGGCGGAACGGGGTTAGGATTGGCCATCAGTCAACGGTTCTGCCGGATGATGGGAGGAAGCATCTCTGTCGAAAGTGAGCTGAACCGGGGATCCACGTTTACGGTTAACCTGCCGGCCAAGGTCATTCCGTTCACGCCTCATCCAAGGCGTCGGGCATCCGACCTCTCTTCTTGATCTTTAATCATGCCAGAAAATTTCAACCCTATCTCAGGACCGGATTTCGAGCAGAAGGTCATCGAGAGCTTTTCCAAGCGCGTCAAAACCTACGACCGGCATGCGCAACTCCAGCGCTCCATGGCGGAGCGCCTGGCGGCGCTGATTCCCAATCCCTTTACTCAAAAAATTCTGGAAATCGGATGCGGCACCGGGGTATTTACCCGGCACCTTCTGGCCCGCTCTCCTTCCGCCCTTATCCTCAACGATATCGCTCCGCTCATGATAGAGCATTTGAGGAATCACCTGAAGGTTCCTTCCAAAACGAAGTTTTTGGTGGGAAATGCAGAGACCGTGCCGATTCCAAGAGTAAAACTTATTGCCGGCAACGCCGTATTCCAGTGGTTTCAAAATCCCGAAGGGACACTGCAGAGGTTTCACGCTTCTCTGGAAAAGGAAGGTTATCTGGCATTCAGCACCTTCGGCCCAAAAACTCTCGAAGAATTTCGAAGGTCGGCTGATTTCCAGAGTCCCACCCATCTGCTTTCCCAAAGGAGTTGGAAGGCGCTCCTGACGCAGGCCGGATTTGAATTGCTTACATTTCAATCCGAAACCCGTCAGATTTTTTTCCAGAATACCCAGGGCCTGATCAGAAATCTGCAGCAAATCGGAGCTGCGCCCTTGCGGATTTTAAAAACCGGGGAACTGAAGCGGTTGATAAAGGACTACGACCGAAATTACTCGTCGCCTCAGGGAGTTTATACGAATTGGGAATTGTATTACTTTTTTGCCGGTAGAGGGAAATAAGAGGGACTGCTTATTTTTTGACGGCCACCAGCATTCCCGCCCCTTCCGCCAGGGGGATGCGCCGGAACTTATGAAAACCGGTCTGACTTAAAAGTTTTTCGGTTTCATCGTAGGAATAGGTTTTTCCCGTTGCCGTAAACATCAGCATGGTCACCCCGAACAGCGCGGCTTCATAGGGTTGGGTGTAATCTTTGGTATGAAAATAATCCACAAGAATCAAGCGTCCTCCGTTGACCAACGCCTGCTTGATTTTGCGAAACAGTTCCAAATTCTGCGCGGGATTATATATATGCAGAATGTTTGAAAAATAAACCGTATCAAACTTTTCCCCATAAGGCGTGCTGAACAGGTCGCCGGGAATAAATTCCATGCGTTTCAGGTACGGGGTTCCGGCGTGCAATTGCTTAGCCACCTTCAGGGCGGCGGCTCGATCAAGTAAAGTCGCCCGTGCCTTTTTATCTTTTCGGAGCACCGCCCCGCTGTAGGATCCGGGACCGCTCCCCAAGTCCAGAAACCGTCCCACCGGTTGGCGCGTGATCACTTCGGCGATCTTCTTCGCGAAGGGCCCGCTACGCTCGTGCATCGCGTAGGTAAAGCAATCGCGATTCTCCGGATCGTCTTCACCCTCGAATTCGGAAACATCCCGGCCCTTGCGGATGATGTCAACCAGACGCGCCCACTCATCATTTTTTTCCAGCTTTAAATAGGTGGTGCCCTTCAGATAATGAGGGCTGGACTCGCAAAAATATTTATACATGTGCGGTGCGCTGGAATAGCGTCCCTTATCGAACCGGAGAGCCTTCATGGCCGTCAGGGCATTGAGCAGGGCCGCCATCTCTTCCGGTTGGGTTTTGGACTGCTGGGCCACCTGCCGGGCGGTCATGCTCTTTTGACGCAAGGTGGAAAATATTTTGAACTC
>CBDVDB010000042.1:0-12749 GCA_965372625.1 uncultured Nitrospinaceae bacterium | reverse complement strand
TGAAGAAAATTCTGGTCGTGGATGACGAGGACAATATCCGCCTCTTGTACCAGGAAGAGTTGCGGGATGCGGGTTACGAGGTGGCGCTGGCGGGAGACGCCGGGGAAGCGCTCGAAAAAATTGAAGAGAGCCCGCCGGATTTGATTACCCTGGACGTCAAACTGCCGGGGATGAGCGGCCTCGATTTTTTAAAGAAACTCAAAGAAAGCCACAAGGATATTCCGGTCATTATGTGCTCGGCCTATGGCACTTACAAGCAGGATTTCCAGCTCTGGGCTTCGGAGGCCTATGTGGTCAAATCGGCGGACCTCCGGGAATTGAAAATGACCATCAAGGAAATCCTCAATCAATAATTCATTGAACGCACCCCTTTATGCAGGAACCCAGATTCATCGCCATTGAAGGATCGATCGGGGCCGGGAAAACCACCCTGGCTCACAAGCTGGCCAAAGAATACGACGCCCGCCTGGTACTCGAAGTGGATGCGGACAATCCGTTCATGGACAAGTTTTACGAGGATCGGGCCGCTTACGCCTTCCAGACCCAGGTTTTTTTTTTGCTGAACCGGTACCACCAATACCAGGAACTCGCCCAGCGGGATTTATTCAATAATGTGGTGATCTCCGACTATTTGTTCCTGCGGGACCGGATATTCGCGGGTCTGAATCTCGAGGGCCACGAACTGCATCTCTATGAGCAGTTGTTCAATATGATCAAAATCAAGATTCCCAAGCCGGATCTGGTGATTTTTCTGCAGGCAGAGACCTCGGTCCTGCATGGCCGGGTGGAAAAGCGGGGGCGGCGGTTCGAGCAGAATATGGAATATCAGTACCTGGAGGAGGTCAACCGGGCCTTCAATAATTTCTTCTTTTATTACGCTGAAACCCCCCTGCTGGTGGTCAATACCAACGAAATCGACCTGGCGGGTGAAAAATATAACTTCCAGGAGTTGATTAACAAGATCAATAATCATAAAATAGGTCGAGAGTATTACAATCCGCTTGGATCCTGACAAGACCGGGACGGAGTTGCATAATACGAGTTTGGGGGAAGTTCGGGAGGAAGACCTTTGACAGGCTTCCAACCCATGTTAGCGCTGCCACCGGATTTGTGTTTATGACTGACCTCCGTGCCCACCGGCATCTCAACCGGCGGGCTTTTTAAATGCTGTCGCATTTAATGCTATCGCAAAAACCCACCTTTGCCTTGTCCGGCCCGGCTGCAATCTGAGCCGAATCTCCAGGCCTTCACCCGAGACGGCATCATGGACCGGAAACGAGTCACTATTCCACAATTGATGGAATGGAAAAAAAACCAACGCAAAATTACTGCACTGACCGCTTACGATTACACCTTCGCCCGGCTGCTGGATGAATCCGGGATTGATCTGATTCTGGTGGGCGACTCGGCGGGCATGGTTTCTTCGGGATACGAAAATACCCTGCCGGTGACTATGGACGAAATGATCCTTTATACCCGTTCCGTCCGCCGGGGCGTGCAACAGGCTCTGCTGGTGGGGGACATGCCGTTCATGTCCTACCACGTCTCGGACGCCGAAACGATTCGTAACGCCGGACGGTTCATCCAGGAAGGCGGCGCCGAAGCAGTGAAGATGGAAGGCGGGTCGCGCATCCTCGATAAAGTCCGGGCGGTGGTGGCGGCCGGAATCTCGGTGATGGGCCATGTCGGGTTGACGCCCCAATCGGTCCATCAGTTCGGCGGGTACCGGGTGCAGGGGAAAAATTACCGGGATTCCCGGCAGATCAAAAAAGACGCGCTGGACTTGCAGGACGCCGGAGTTTTTTCGCTGGTGCTGGAAGCCATGCCCCTGGAGTTGGCGGCGGAAATCACCGCCGAGTTGGAAATTCCGACCCTCGGCATCGGTGCCGGAGCGCACTGCGACGGGCAGATTCTGGTCACTCAGGACATGCTGGGCATGAACCTCGATTTTTCACCCAAGTTTGTCAAAAAATACGGGGAAGTGGGAACGGCCATCCGGTCGGCGGTGCAGGGTTACGTCGATGAAATCAGATCCGGAGCGTTTCCGGATGAAGCACACTCGTATCATTTGAAAAAAGAAAAACTGCGGAGCGTCGGCAACAACTCGCGCTAAAACATTGTTTGGAACAAGACTATGAAAGTGTTGAAAACCATTGATGAGATGAAGGCCTGGTCCCGCCGGGTCCGGGAAGAGGGAAAAACTCTCGGGCTGGCGCCGACCATGGGATCTCTGCACGAGGGTCATTTGAGCCTGGCGCGGAAATCCCTCAAGGCCTGCGACCGTACCGTGGTCAGCATCTTTGTGAATCCCAAACAGTTCGGCCCCAACGAAGATTTGGCAACGTATCCGCACAATCTGGAGGCCGACCAGCGCCAATTGGAACGGTTGGGCGTGGACGCCCTGTTCCTTCCAACGCAAGAGGAGATGTATCCGGAAGGGTTCCAGACTTATGTCAATGTCGAGGGGATTACCCGGCAACTGTGCGGCAAAAGCCGCCCGGAATTCTTCCTCGGGGTGACCACCATCGTGTTGAAACTGTTTCATATCGTCCAACCTCATTCGGCGTTTTTCGGGGAGAAGGATCGCCAGCAACTGGCAGTGATCCGAAAAATGGTGCGGGACCTGAATCTGGATATCGCGGTTGTGGGCTCGCCCATTATCCGTGATCCGGATGGCTTGGCGCTGAGTTCCCGCAACCTGTATTTGGGAAAAGAGGAGCGCCAAACCGCGCAGTCCCTGAACCGGGCCTTGAAGCAGGCCCGGCAACTGGTAGCGGAGGGTGAATCCTCAGTGGCAAAGATCCGCTCCCGCATGCGGGCCATCATCGAACGGGAAGGCCGAGCGGAGGTGGATTACATTTCGGTGTGTGATCCGAAACGCTTCGTGGAATTGGAGGAAATCCGGGGACCGGCGATAGTGGCCCTGGCGGTTCATGTCGGGAAAGCCCGGCTCATTGACAACTGTTTAATCGAGAGAGTCTGATGCAAAAAATAATGCTGACAGCCAAGTTACACCGGGCCACGGTGACGGACCGGAATATTGAATATGAAGGCAGTATCGCCATCGACGAGGCCCTGATGGAGGAGACCGGGATTTCGTCTTACGAGCAGGTGCATATTTACAACATCAATAACGGCAACCGATTGATTACTTACGCCATACCTGCAGAGCGGGGGAGCGGGATAATTTCCGTCAATGGCGCCGCCGCCCGCCAGGTGGAGAGAAAGGATCGCATCATCATCGCCGCTTATGGTATGATAAATATCGATAAAGCAGACCATTACCAGCCCCGGGTTCTCCTGCTGGACGAGGACAACAAGGTTGTCGAACGGCAGGGCGCTTTGGCCATTACTTCGCAAGCAATGTCATAATGGAATTATTATTTTTCATATATGCAATTTTCGCGGCTTGGATGTGCGTGGATTGCGTTAACCAGAAAGAGCACTTTGTTTGGATCATCATTATACTGGTGCTGGTTCCGGTTGGGCCTTTTGCCTATTTTTTCGCAGTGAAAAACGGCCAGGGCAGGCCGGCTCTGCAACCCATCCAACTGTTCAAATCCGGCCCTCGCCGGGAAATTGAAACCGAGGAAACCCTGCAACTTAAGGAATTGATCAGCACCTACCACAAGGCCTTCCACTATGAAAAGCTGGGGCAAATTTATCTGGAACAAAAAAAATATGACTTGGCGATTACCCAGTTTGAGGAAGCCATTAAAAAGGATCCGGAACTGATCGAGGCGCAGTATGGCCTGGCCAAGGCCCTGCATGCTAATGGCGAACCGGCCGAAGCCGCCAAGATTCTTGAAGAGCTGATCAAAATCGATAAAAAATACGATTACGGTAACGCTATTTTCGGATTGGCTGAATGTTACCGGCTCTCCGGTCAGGAAGACAAGGCGCTGGAAACCTATGATGCCGTGATCAAAGCATTTCATTTTTTCAAGGCGTATTACCACTATGCCCGGCTTTTGGATCAAAAAGGAAAAAAGCAGGAAGCGATCGATTACATGAAAAGTATTATAGGATCATCGAAGGACCTGCCAGACTACAAGCTGGAAAAAGAAAAACACTGGATCGAAGAAGCTTACAAGTATTTAAGAAAGAACGGTATCGAGTTGGCGTGAAAGCAGCAAACATAATATCCGCTATTCCATAATTTTGAAAATCTTCTATTTCTTCCCAGACCATTCTGATTGCCCTTACTTGGCTCCTTTTCCACGTACCCGCTGAAACATTGGTTTTCTTTTAAAAATTTACCCTTTTTAGGTTGACATTACTCATCAAATTCATTCTTCTGAAAATATAATAATTTTTTTATTTGTTTTAATACGATAACGTAGTATAACTTCCGGCTTTGGAAAGTGGGGGGAGGGAGAAAGCGGTAGCATAAATGACAATTTTATCTCAAAACATGAAAACCATTCGCAAGAGCCTGAGTTGCACCCAGATGGCGATCGCCAAGGTTCTGGATATCGGCTTTCGGACCTATGTCCGCTATGAAGCCGGTGAGCGGGACGCGCCGGTGGCCGTCCTGGTCAAATTCGCCCGGCTCGGTAACCTTTCACTGGACCGTCTGCTGACCACCCAGCTGGAACCCGCCGATCTGGAAATACCCGATCTGGACCCGCCTGCGGGAAAGCTGAGTTCGGCCGAAGTTATCGGAGGTTCCATCAAGGAGGGACGTCTGGTCTTCAAGGGTATTCGCGGGGATTACTATATCGCCGTAACGCAGGATGAAAAAAAGCTGTTGAATCATTTCCGGAAAATGAATCAGAAGTCCCAGGAAAAATGCCTGGTCGATATGGAATGGTCTTTAAAAAAGCATAAAGGCCGGGCGGCCAAAGCGGGCAAGAAAAAAGTTTCGAGAAAAGTCGAAAAAAGCCGGAATGCCAGCAAGCTGAAAAAGATGGCTAAAACCATCAAGAAAATTACGCTCAAGGGTTAAAGAATGCACCTCATTCTCAAACTCCCGCTGTTTTTCATTCCCAACCAGACTACCTCTAAAAGGGTGCCCCGCCCTGTTTAAGTCCGTTGAAACCTTCGGAGTATATCGCTCATTTCGAACAACAGCGCTATGGGACGTCCATGCGGACAGGTGTAGGGCATTTGGGTTTGCTCCAAATCGTGCATCAGTTTGCGAATCTGGTCCAACTCCATCGGATGATTTATCTTGATGGCGTTGCGGCAGGACATCATGATCATGAGGTCTTCCATTTTATCCTGAAGGGTATGATCCTTCTCCTCCCGCATCAAGCGTCCCGCCACTTCACGGATAATACTTTCCTGATCGAGATTCTTCAAAATCGCCGGCACGGCGCGCAGTAAAAACCCGCTATTGCCGAACGGCTCCAAATCCATCCCCAGGTTCTTAAGGGCTTCCAGATGTTCGGCCAGGGCCTGCTTTTCAGCCGGAGAAAATTCCAGCGCCAGGGGAAACAGTAAAACCTGAACTTCCAACTTTTTATTCTGTGCCGCTTCCCGGAACCTCTCATACAGGACCCGCTCGTGGGCAATGTGCTGGTCCACCACCAGAACGCCTTTCGGACCCTGCATTAAAATAAATGAATCGTTCAGTTGTCCCACCGGTTCGAATTCAGAAAAAACCATGTCCGATACGGGTTTCGGTTTTTGCCCGAAAAATTCGATCTGCCGGGCATCCGCCTCAACGCCCGGCCGGCGACCCACCGAATACAACGCTTCCAACCCCCGGCTCCAGTCCCCGCGCCCGGTTTCGGTTTGAGAGGCGGCAGGAATGAGTGAAGGATCATGGGATTTTTTCGGAGCCGCCGGGTGTCCGGAGATTTCATAAGAAGGTTTCGGTTCCCGGGACGGACCGGCCCCCGCTTCTTCACCCGGCGCCGCGAAGGATTTTTCGTTTTGTTGCAGGGCGTCCTGAATCGCCTGGCTGACAAACCGGTACACGTCCTGCTGAAACGCAAACCGGACTTCCGCTTTGGCGGGATGCACATTCACGTCCAACAGGCCGGGGTCCATCGTCATGAATAAAAACAGGACGGGGTGCTGGCCTCTCGGCAACAAATGACTGTACCCCTGTTGCGTCGCGGACAAGAGAACCTTGTCCCGGATGCACCGTGAATTGACAAAACAATATTGCGCGTTGCGGTTGGACCGGGTATACACCGGGGTGGAGATAAACCCTTCGATGCGGTAGGTTCCGTCATCACTTTCCACACGGATCAATTCCTTCGACAAATCCGAGCCGAACAGTTCCGCAATGCGGTACAACCGTTGATCGGTCGGCAAGGTGCTCATCAGTTCACGGCCGTTGTGGTTCAGGCTGAACTGGATTCCGGGATTGGCCAGGGCCTGCTGCTGCACCACCTGGGTGATGTGCGCCGCTTCGGTGCCGTCTTTTTTCAAAAATTTCTGGCGCGCCGGGGTATTGTAAAACACCTGATTGATTTCAATCGTCGTCCCTTTGGAAAATGCAATTTCCTTCACCCGGAGGACTCCTCCGCCCTCGATCGACACCTCGGTACCGCACCGGCCCTGGCCCGTGCCGGTGGTCAACCGTATCCGGGAGATGGAGGCAATGCTGGGCAGCGCCTCGCCCCGGAACCCCAGCGACCGGATACTCTCCAGGTCACCCGCGCTTTGGATTTTACTGGTGGCATGACGCTCAAAAGCCAGGCGGGCGTCTTCCGGTTCCATGCCCGATCCGTTATCGGAGACGCGGATGGATTTTTTTCCGGCGCCTTCAATGTCGATGCTGATGCGGTCGGCTCCGGCGTCGATGGCGTTCTCCACCAGTTCCTTGACGATGGAGGCGGGCCGTTCGACCACCTCTCCCGCCGCAATCTGGTTGGCGAGGTCATTTGGAAGTATCTGGATATTCATTCGGTCCACTTGCGGAAGGAGGTTGGTGAAGATCGAACCGGCGGACCGGTTCGCCGGGTCGATTGTAAACCAATTCCTCTCCAAATCCAAAACGATATGAAAATCGGCGCCGGCCGGATTGAGTCAGGATTGTTTTTGGGTGGGTTGAGTGATTTCGGGCCACCGGAAGGATGCCAAAGTCCGGTTAAATGAAGTATGCTGGGGCCATGAAAAGCATTCCCGCATCCTGGAAAATCTATATTCCTCTGCTCTCGGTTTTTCTGCTGATCCTGACGGTGGCCGGGGATCATGTTAGACCGTTACCCGAACCGGCGGATCACGGCCTTCCCCATTCGCATGACCACGGCGAATCTGCCGAATCAACCGACCGTTTGGACCAGGCCTTCAACCAGGCGCCCGACCCCGGAGCCATCCCCCCAGACCCGGAAAGAGAACACCGGATGGCCATTTTTCATTACAACGAAGGCAACAAGTTTTTGAGTAAGGGAAACTGGCGGGAAGCGGTGCATAATTACAAGATGGCTCTGCATCATGACCCAGCCCTGAGCGAAGTCTATATCAATATAAGCACCGCCTATCTGCAGGGGCAACAGTACGAGGAAGCCAAAAACTCCCTCGAAACTTTAAAGGGGCTGACTCCCGATCATCCAAACCTGTATTACAACCTCGCCTGTTACTTTTCCCTGACCCATCAGCAAACAGCCAGCCTCGAAGCCTTGCAACAATCCATCCTGCTGGGATACAAACAGCGCGGCGATGTGCACACCGATCCCGATCTGGAAAATCTCCGGCAAACACCTGAATTTAAAAAATGGGTGAAAACCCTGTAAAAGAAGGGGCTTAATGGGTCAAGATTTTTCTGGCGGCGGGGGGTCGGCGGGAGAACGGGTCAAATGGACTTTGCCGTTAGGATTGATGGACAGCCCGCACTCTCCCGCGAGCAACAGATGCAAGTCTTCTCCGATCAAACCCTTTCTCCAGCCATGAAACAGAGGGTGCTGTTGGAGGTCCTCTTTTTTCTCATGGAACTCGACAAAGCTGTGAATCATTTTCCGGTCGGCCAGCATATGAGGCTCGATCCTGATTTCTTCCGAACGGATTTGAACGAACGCGGCGAGCAACTCCTCCACTCCCCGGCCGGTAGAGTAATGGGAGGATTCGGGTATATTTGGATATTGATCTTCAGGAATATTGATTCCCTTTTGGATGAGTTTGAGAATTTCGTCGCCGCTGGAGCTGATTTCACGGGTGTGGAATCCCCGTATATCCGCCATCTCTTTGCGGGACGCCGGAAGCGTCCGCGCGATTTCCAGCAGAGGTTCGTCGCGGATGATGGATTTTGCCAGACAGTCCCTCTTCATGGCCTGTTCTTCGCGCCACCCCGCCAACTCTCTCAACACGGCCAGGTTCCTGGGTTTGAGGGAACGAAAGTTTTTGATTTTCAAAAACTGCTTTTGGGGATCGGGCAACTCGAAGTTGGCGGGATCGGCTAAATCCCGATGCTCCTGTTCCACCCATTCGGTGCGGTTGAGTTTGTCGAGTTGTTTCACCAGCTTGTGATAGACGGGCATCAGATACCGGACATCATCCAGAGCGTAATCGATCTGGCTTTGCCGGAGAGGCCGGCGGCACCAGTCGGTATAAGTCTCGGTTTTATTGATTTTTTTGCCGGTGACTTTTTTAACGATTTTCGCGAAGGATATCTGGGCGCCCCAACCAATCATCGAAGCGGCCACCTGCGTGTCGAATATCGGTTGCACCACTTCCCCGGTCAAACGGAACAGGATTTCCAAATCCTGTTTGCCCGCGTGAAAAACCTTTACTTTATCCCGGCGCTTTAAAAGATCCAGCAACGGACCGAGATCTTTTACGGAAATGGGGTCCACCGCGCCGCACACACCGTCACCGCCTACCTGAATGAGGCCCAACCGGTGGAAATATGTTTTTTCCCGGACGAACTCAGTATCCACGGCCAGGATTTCACATTTTTCCAGTTTTTGAATCAGTTCGGGAAGATCCCGGTCATCGGTTACATACATACATATGTCTTGAGGCAGGAATTAATATTCACATCAAAATCCTGGAGTGCGGCGCACTGGTCGCCTGACCATTGCTCTGGATGATTAGGGTTGATTCACCAATTATAAAGGCAGGAATACCATCGTACTATAAAAATTTTGGGCGAGGATACGGGTCAGGCCGATTCGTCAAGTTTAACCTGTCTCGGCCGGGAATTCCCCGTAGTGCTCCAACTGGACCCATAATCGAATTCATCTTCATCTATTCCCATGTTTCCAGTAAATTCCTTACCATCATTATTTCTTCGCCAAAACTTATTGCTCAATCGCTTCGAGGATATTACCTTTTTAACTTTTCCTTTTTCATCCAGAACCTTGACTTCATAGAACATAAGAGTCCTCCATCCGGTTAAGGGGGTTTTTGCTTAGGATGAAACGGGTTGAGATTTTCAAATTTTTAACCATTTTAAAATCAATCAGTTACATTTCATTTACATTGCATGACAAGTAAAAATAGATCGAAAGACATATTTTGTCAAGCAAATAAGTTCAATAAAATCAATAAATACCAAACCCGCCTCCTGAACTGCCCATCAAGAGCCCCCTTTCCCGCGCTTTATGCTCAAAAATTTTGCCTTATTCCGGGCAGGGCTCACGCGCTAACCGTCCGACAATTAAAAACTTATCCGGTACCTTTTCCTGAGGGCTTTTTCCCGGAAGATTGATCCGCCTTCGACATTGACATTTAAACAGTAATGAAATAAGTTTAGAGTATAGAGGTTCATAGCCTGTGCGCTTCCGAGCGTGCCCTGAGCGTCTCAACGAAACCAACAGGATAACGATGAGAATTTTGGGAATTGACTCATCCACTCCGGATTGCAGTGTTGCCCTCCTGAACAACGGGACTATCGTCTCAGAACAAATCGCCGACCCCCAGCCTTCCTACTCCAGGTATCTTTTACAGATGGTGGATCAGGTCCTGAAAAATGGAAAAACGTGTTTGAACGAGGTGGATGGGTATGCGGTAACGATCGGTCCGGGTTCATTCACCGGATTGAGAGTCGGTGTCAGCCTGCTCAAAGGGTTTGTCCTGGCGACGGAAAAACCGTTCGTGGGCATCAATTCTCTGAAAGCATTGGCCAGCACGGCGGATTCCCCCAGAATTCCCGTCTGCACGGTACTGGACGCGCGCAAGAGCGAAGTCTACGCGGCGGTTTTTGAATCGCAAGAAGGCGAACTGCGGCCGGTCATTACCGAAAAAGCGCTTTCCCCGGAAGCGCTTTGCGAAACCATCGATGCCCCCACTCTGTTTATCGGCAGTGGGGTGGAGCGATACCGGGATCTATTTAAAAAATCCCTCGGGGACCGTTTTGTGGAACCTGAAACTCCCGCGAAATTTTCCACGGCGGCCGGCGCTGCCAGGCTGGCATCATCGCTGTTTGAAACTCAAAAACATTTTGATTTAAACCAATTACAAATTAATTACATACGAAAATCCGAAGCCGAATTGAGTTTGGGAGGATCATTAGCCGAAAGGAGACCATGACATGGAGATTGATCCAACGTTGCTGGGTAAAATCCAAAACGACAACGAGGAGTTTAAAACGCTTTACGCAGATCACATGAAACTGAAAAGCCGGGTTGAAGAATTAAACAATATGAAAATCCTGAGCCCGGAACAGGAAGTCGAAAAGAAAACCATCAAGAAGCAAAAGCTTAAAAACAAAGACCGAATGGCGGAACTCATCGACCAATACCAGGCGAGCCTGCATTAAACAGGTTTGCCGCCAAAGCCTTTACTCTTTCTGAAAATCTATTCCCCCAGGCCGGGCACTCTTAAAGGCTGTGCCCCGGTTTGGGGTTTTGGAAACAGCACCCCTCTGAACCCCTCCACAAGAAACCGCCACGAAACCACGCGCTCGGCAGGAAGATAATCACCAATGACGCCCACCAGGGTTTGCGCCAGGTGCGGATTCCGCCTGAGCATCGCCACCGCCCCGTCACACCATTTGGGCCGGTAGATCAATTTCTGCAAAATCCGGCTGAGAACGAATTTCTTGTGAAACTCACTCTGCCGCCGCCGCTCGTATTCCGCCAGAAAACTTCTTGAATAATCACCGGCCTGAAACGCTTTCTCAATGATCCCCGCCGCCAACTGGGCGCTCCGCAGTGAAAGATAAATTCCCTCCCCGGTAAACGGATCGATGAACCCCGTGGTATCCCCGACCAGAACCAGACCGCCCAACGGCACCGGCCGGACATCGTAAGCCAGGGACCCCACCGACCGTACCCTTTCCTTCATCCGCGCTCCCGCCAGCAGTGACTTTCGCCGTTCGTTGCCCAGTACCGTCATTTGATAAAACGCATCCATTTCCCGCCCCCTGATATGCCGGTCCTCCACCACCAGCACCACGTTGACGGAATCGTCACCCACCGGCGCCATGCCGGTATAGCCGGGCGCGCTGACATGCATATAACAATAATCACGTGGAAACTGAACGTTCTCCCAATGCGCGGCGAGGGCCACTTTGCCCGGTCCCTTCTGCGGCCGGATCAATCCCAGCCGGCGCAAAGACAAGCCGTTGCGGCCGCTGGCATCCACCACCACACTTGCGGAAAAGGTGAACGGCCGGTTTTTCTCATCCCGCCCTTTCACTCCGGCGATCCGGTCTTCTTTAAACAGAAAGTCATCGGCCGCGTGCCGTTCCCGCACATCCACTCCCTGCTCCCTTAACTTTTGGACCAATAGAGGGTCCAACTGGAGCCGGGGCAGCGACAGGCTGGTCATCGGTTCCACCCGGCCGGGGCACAAGGGATAATCAATACGCAATTCCGCCTTGCCGTAAGAAGACAGCGCCACGCCCCGCAACCGCACCGGGTGGGATTGCTCAATGGCATCCAGTACGCCGAGTTCGCGCAGAATATCATCGGCGGCGGGGCTGATGAATTCGCCGCACACCTTGTCGCGTGGAAACGAGGCCCGGTCCAGCACCAGCACCCGCAGTCCCTTCTGGTGCAGGAACGACGCGCTGGCGCACCCCGCCGGTCCGGCCCCTATGATAATGACGTCGTATCGATTCATAACCTTATGTTCATGCGAGAGGTTTTCTATCGGATATCAGCTTACGCCTTATTTTCCACCAAGGCAATCCGGTAGGGAAAGTGACGGTGCACGGCAAATTGTTGCCAGCCCGCTTCCTGGGCCATCGCCTGCATTTCATCCGGAGTGAAGGCGTTCATCACGGAAACGGGTGCGTCGTAACGGGTCAGACGGTTTTGGGTCAACAGCCGCGTCAGCATAAAAATCGCGGCGTAAGCCACCCGGCTCCGGTGCAAATCGTTGATGATCACCCCCCGCCGCGCCAGCCTGGAAAAATCGGCAAGCATCGCCACTGCATGCTCTCTTGAAAAATGATGCAGGGCCAGGGAATTGATCACGACATCAAAACTGTTCTCCCTGAAGGGCAGGTTCAGCACATCGCATTGCACAAACCGGATTTCCGGAAAAAGTTTGGTCTCCGCCTGCGCGAACCGGATCATCTTGGGGTTGATGTCGATAGCCGTCACCTTGACCCCAATGCCGCGCTTGCGGGCATAACGCACCACTTCCATCGGCTGGTCGGCGGACCCGGTGGCGGCGTCCAGAATGTGCAGGGGTTGACCGGAGACATGCCTCTCGAGAAAGAAGCCGATATGCTGCAACAGCACCCGATACCCGCTCAGATAGCGATTGACCCGGCGCACGTCCTGCAGGCTGTCCCTGACCTCCTCGAACGGAGCTTCATCCAGGTCCAGCAGTTCGGGACGCAGGTTACGCGGGGGCGCTGAAAAAATCATGGCGGGTTAAATTGGCTATAGCGTTTGCAAGGA
>CBDVDB010000041.1:0-12773 GCA_965372625.1 uncultured Nitrospinaceae bacterium | reverse complement strand
TGTCCGGCCGGTGCGTTTATGGCCTGAAGACTAATCGGAAGAACTCAGGGCACGCTTAAAACAGGATTGGAGCTTGGGTTGGTTGGTGAAGGGACGGATAATCTGGTTGATCTGGACTTTTTGATCGTCATATTGAACCGAGGCGACTTCAAAATGTTCGGTATCCACGTCATCTTCCTCACCCAGATATTGGATCAGGGCCGAACGCAGCGCCGACCATTCCAGATAAACCAGAAACTGGATTTCGGTGTCTTCATTTTCCAGTTTCATATCCTGAATAATTTGGAAAAATTCCCATTTCAGGATTCGCTGGATAAGTTTCCCCTCGCAATACTTTTGGAAGTTTTGACCGTTGCCAATTTCCTTGTTACAGGACATTTTGACATAGTCGTAATCGATCAGGTAGTCATTATGGTCCACCCGAACAGTCATTAAGGATGTGGTGTCATCGCAGGGCATATATTTTCTTTCTAAGAAAATGTAAATGAAGTTGACGGTTAATTATAGCATTCAACCGGCTCCTATTTAAATCAAAAACCCTAAAAATCGTGATTTATATTCATGCTGATATCAACCGAACGCGCCGAATGGGTCAGCGCTCCCACTGAAATATAGTGGATTCCTATATCTTTCAACTGGCTCAGCCTTTCCAGGGACATATTGCCGGAAACCTCTATTTTGGACTTTCCATCTATCATCTCAACTGCCTGTTTAACGGTCTCAGGGGCCATATTATCCAACATAATGACGTCGGCGCCCATTGCCAGGGCTTCCCGGACTTCCTCCAAATTTACCGTCTCCACCTCGATTTTACCTGAATATTTTTCCCGCATCCTTTTGATTGCAGGGGTAATCCCACCGGCTATTTTGATATGGTTATCCTTGATCAAAACAGCATCAAACAGCCCAAACCGGTGGTTGGTGCCGCCACCGCAGTGAACCGCGTATTTTTCATAAACCCGGAGTCCGGGGGTCGTTTTCCGGGTATCCAAAACAGTCACCGGTTGGGCCGCCTCCACGAATTTCCGGGTCAGAGTGGCTATCCCGCTCAAGCGCTGCACAATATTGAGAGCGACTCGCTCTCCCTTGAGCAAGGCCGAGGTTTTTGCCGTTACTTTTATAATTTCACTGTTAACTCTAACTTCGTCCCCATCTTGACAGGAGGAACCCGCAAATTGGGCCTCACCGTCCAAAGCCAAAAACACTCTGCGCAAAATTTCCAGCCCGCATATCACCATCGATTCCCTGGCTGTCAGCACAGCAGTGGCGACCCGGTCCTTATCCAGAATGCCATCCGTGGTGATATCACCGGAACCCAAATCCTCCGCCAGGGCCAGCTGGGCCAGTTCATCCATTTGTTCGGCTGTGAGGGAGTTGATTTGCGTCATACAATCCTTAATTTAACAATTAGTTAAAAGTTATCACAAATCCTTGGTTTGTACCATCCATGTCTTATAATAATGAGTATGAACCGGTTCTCACCCTAGAGAACACAAACAACTCGTGAGAATCAAAACCTGTGACCCAACTCCCAAAAAAACTTATTCTCGAACCGTGTGACGCCCGGGATAATTCGGGGCGTTTCCCTGCCTCTGGCGACAGCATACCCGAACAGTTGATTCGTGTCATAGATCCCGCTACCGGCCAAATCTGGGGATATGTGGTCGTGGACAATACCCGGCGCGGTCCCAGTCTGGGAGGCATCCGCATGGCTCCGGATGTAACGCTCTGGGAAATCCGCCGTCTGGCCAGGGCGATGACCCTTAAAAACAGTGCCGCCAACCTGCCCTTCGGCGGCGGCAAAGCCGGTATCGTTTGCGATCCTGGAGAGATGGCCCGAAACCCCGGGTTGAAAAGGGACCTGATCGGTATTTTTGCGGAGGCTCTTTTCGCTGTTGAGCAATATATTCCCGCACCGGATATGGGGACCGATGAAACCGACATTCAACAAATTTATGAGTATTATTCCGAACGGCTGGGAACCCCTCAACATATGCGTGGCGGGGCCTCGCGCCCACGGGATAAAGGTGGGATTCCGATCGATGAATGGGGCCTCACTGCTCACGGTTTATTTGCCGCGGTCCACACCGTTGAATTAATGGAACCGGATTTTAAAATCGAGGGGGCACAGGTGATCATTCAGGGATACGGCAATGTCGGTTCGGTGACCGCCACCAAGTTGAGCCAGGCAGGCGCGGTGATCAGCGGAGCGTCCGATATCCATGGCGCCTTGTGGCACCCGGATGGGTTGGAGGTCGATGAGTTGAATTCGATACGCCGCCAACCCGGTGGCATATCCAACTATTCCGGACAAGTGGAAAAGCGGTTTTCAAAGGAGCGGATCGATTGGTTATTGGAAGCGCCCTGCGACATTTTGATTCCCGCCGCCCGGCCCGACGCCATCACCGCCCGCAATGCCGACCGCGTCCAGTGCCGGAAAATCTTTGAGGGGGCCAACACACCCAGCAACAAAATGACGGAATACTATCTGCAAAATCGAAGAGACATCGTTTCTTATACGGACTTCATCATCAATGTCGGTGGGGTGATAGGATGCGCCATAGAACTCAAAATGACCATGGAGCCCTCCTATCGGGAGCGCGTCCTCTCCCAGGGAGAAAATGGCAAAACATATGCCGATCAGTTGGTCTATGATACAGTATCCAGCAATGTTCGAAACTTGATTGGCCGGCTGAACGAGGAAAAAGAGGGTGATATTATTTTTCGGGAAGAAGCTCAAAAGCTGGCTGAGGAGAGGCTGGAAAATACGGATGAGATCTGGCTATAAATTCCAGTTCAAAAAGGAATAAAATTTATGTGTAAAAATGTCGGCAACCTCGACCGCCTGATCCGCATCATGTTTGGAATGGGCATGATCTTCCAGGGGGTACTCATCGGTCAGGGCACCGGATGCATTGTGGCGGTGGCGGGACTTGTCCCCCTGATTTCCGGCCTGGCCTCCAAGTGCCCCTTATATGCCCTACTCAATTTAAATACAATAGATTAAAGCCCGACCTAAAGTAACACTTTAAGTTCCGTAAACTTCCTTCAGGATTTTATCCGCGCCCATTTCCAGAATTTCTCCGGCTAATTCCATGCCGATCCTTTCCGGGTCCTTGGTTGAACCCCTCTTCTCAGCCTTGATGATCTGCTTGCCGTCCAGGCTTCCGACCAAACCGCGCAGATAAAGGGAATCGCCTTCGATAGTCGCATAGACACCGATGGGAACCTGACACCCGCCCTCGAGCCGGGTTAAAAATCCTCGCTCCGCTTCAAGAGCGGTGTGGCTTTCTTCATGATCCAGGGGAAAGATGCGTTGCATGACGCCAATATCTTCTTTCCGGGACTCAATTCCGACGGCCCCCTGCCCGCCTCCCGGCAGCATAATTTCGGGTTCGATGTATTCCGTAATACGGTCAGCCAGGCCCAACCGTATGAGTCCGGCGGCGGCCAGGATGATGGCATCCAGGCCTTCCGATTCGAGTTTCCTCAGGCGTGTTTCAAGATTGCCGCGCATCGGCACCATTTCCAGGTCCGGGCGGTAATGCAACAGTTGAGTGGTTCTCCGGAAACTGCCGGTTCCGACCTTTGCACCCTTCGGAAGACCATCCAGTTTCAATCCTTTTCTGGAAACCAGCACATCGCGCGGGTCTTCACGTTGGGTTACCACCGATAAGATCAGAGCCGGGGGAAATTGCACGGGAACGTCTTTCATGCTGTGGACGGCGATATCGGTTTCATAACGCAGCATGCTCTCTTCGATTTCCTTGGTGAAGAGCCCCTTGCCGCCCACCTTGGCCAGTGGAACATCCTGAATTATATCACCAGATGTTTTTATTTTAATAAGGTTAACTTTTAGTCTCTCATGTAATTTCTCAAGCTGGGATTTGATCCAGTTGGCCTGCCACAGTGCCAGTGGACTGCCCCGCGTACCGATATTGATTTGGTCGGTGAAAATAGGGTCCGGCATTCAGTCGTCCAAGTGAAACAAGTCGCGGATGGCTTTCAAATAAGTCCGCCCTTCAAGTGTGTGGATTTTTTTCTTTAAAGTGACGGTGGGCTTGTGAAGGATTTTATTGATGATGGAGGAGGTCATTTGATGCAGGTTGTTTTTATCTTCATCAGAGAGATGGGTCATTTTTTTGAGGGTTTTTTCGATCTCCTGCATCCGAACCGTTTCCGCCCTCTTTCTCAATTCAACGATGGTGGGCACGGCATCCAGGGATTCCACCCAATTGTTGAACTTATGGACTTCGGTCTGGATGATTTCCATGGCCAGTTCCGCTTCTTTTTCCCGTTCCTGCAGATTGGCGTTGACCACGTTCTGGAGATCGTCGATATCATACAAAAAGACGTTTTCAAGATCGTTCACTTCCGGTTCGATATCGCGGGGAACCGCGATGTCGATAAAAAACATGGGCCGGTTTTGGCGCTGGTGAATCGCATTCTGAACGATTTCCTTGCTGATGATAAATTTGGGAGCGGCGGTGGAACTGATAACGATATCCGCTTTGTGCAGTTCGCTCTTGAAATGCTCGAAATCCAAAGCGCTGCCGTTCAGGGTTTTGGCCAGGGCGACGGCCCTCTCATAGGTTCGGCTGGCGACGTATACGGTTTTCACTCCGTAAGAAATCAGGTGTTTGGCCGCCAATTCCGCCATTTCTCCGGTGCCGACCAGCATGACGGTATGGCTTCCCAGATCCTCGAAAATTTTCCGGGCCAATTCCACCGCCGCCGAGCTGATGGAAACGGCGCTTTCCGCGATTCCGGTTTCCTCACGTACCTTTTTGGCTACATTAAAGGCTTTTTCGAACAGTTGATTCAGAATGAGGCCGGTGGTCTGCAGGGATTTGGCGAGGCTATATGCGTCCTTGACCTGCCCCAGTATCTGCGATTCCCCAACCACCATGGAATCCAGACTGGCGGACACGCGGAACAGATGCTGTACCGTTTCCTCTTCGCGAAAGGCGTAAAAATGTTTATCGAGCAGGTGGTAGGGAATCATGTGAAATTCGCAGATGAACTTTTTCAGCCGGTCGATTCCCTTGTCGGCATCGTTCACTCGCGCATAGATTTCGACGCGGTTGCAGGTGGAGATGATGAGGTTCTCATCGATTTCGGGAAACGCCCCCAGCATTTCCGTCGATTCCACGATACTCCCCTTGGTGAAAGCGAGCTTCTCCCGCAATTCCACTGGCGTGGTTTTGTGATTGACCCCTACAATGACGAGATTGGATTCAGCCATAATCATACGTGTAAAAGTATACTTAACATGACAGTGACAAAGCCGACAACCGAGCCCTGGGCGATTTTTTTCCCGCGCCAGCCCAGCCGCAATCTTCCGAAAAACACCAGGCCATAAAATATCCAGCCGATAATCAGCGGCCAGATTTTAACCAGGTCCCACGAAAAAAAAGACGAATGGCTCATCTGGATATTCCAGATGGACCCCGTTAAAAACCCCAGCGTGAACAGGGGGAAGCCGGCGGCGACCGCCTTAACCATCAGGTTATCCAGGGATTCCAGTGAAGGCAGGCGGAAATACATCATGCCGAGTTTCTTGGATTTGACCTGTTTTTCCTGAATTAAATACATCACCCCCAGCCCAAACGCAATGGCAAAAGCGGCGAACCCGATAATGGATAAGGTTCTGTGCAGGGTGAGTAAAACCCGGAATTCCGACTCCGGGAAATCCACTATTTCCTTGGACAAAAAGGTGGCGTACAGCAGGATCAAAAAAGCCACCGGGATGACGAATGATCCCAGATCCTTGATCTTGTATTTCCAATGAGTAAAGCAATAAACCACCACCACCAGCCAGGACAGAAAAACCGCCACTTCAAAAGAAGTCGTATAAGGGCCGTGCCCCGTCTCCTGCGAGCGTAGCCCGATAATGACCGTATGCGACAGCAGGCCCACTATCACGGTGCCCATCGCCAGCGTGGATACGCCCGGCCGCCGGTAAACGAGGTAAACAAAATACTCCAGCGACGCCAGTAAATAACTGATCATCGCGATATTAAAGGTAATGATTTTCATCACTTATCAAACGATCCAATCCTGTTAAATAGTGGCTCATGCTAACACTTCAGGCTTCGATATTCAACGACTCGGGGAGCAAACAGCTTGAAATCGCATGGCTTAGGTGTAGATTAAGATTTAGGGAGGATGGCACTTAGAGGGGGCTGAGGGGCAACAGTCAATGCTCTTTGTTTTTGATGATGCCTTTGAGTTCCGCCATGAACTCGTTGACGTCCTTGAAGTCCCGGTACACAGAGGCGAACCGGACATAGGCGACTTTGTCCAAGTTATACAATTCCTTGACCACCTTTTCTCCCACGGTGACCGCCGAGATTTCCTTATCTCCGGATTCCTGAAAAAACTTTTCGATGGAATTAACGAGGTTTTCCATCTGCTCCACGCTGACGGGGCGCTTCTGGCAGGCTTTCTGTACGCCGGACAATATTTTATCGCGGTTGAATTCCTCGCGCCGTCCGTCTTGCTTAACGACGAATAGCGGCGTCTTTTCGATGCGTTCATAGGTGGTGAACCGTTCGCCGCAGTTCAGGCATTCGCGGCGGCGGCGGGTCAGGTCGCCATCCCGATTGAGACGGGAGTCGACCACCTTGTTTTCCATGTTGGAGCAATTAGGACATTTCATAAGGGATCAATATTTATCGGCCATTTCCATGTGAAAAGGAAACTGCTCGCACAGTTCCCGGACTTTCAGGCGGGTTTGCTCGATGAAGTCCTTATCCTCGATGCGTTGCAGGACGCCGACCATCATTTCCCCGATCAGTTTCATCTCCTTTTCCTTCATGCCCCGCGTGGTCAGGGCCGGAGAACCGAACCGGATGCCGGAGGTGACGAAGGGACTGCGGGTCTCGAACGGAACAGTATTTTTATTGACGGTGATGCCCGCCAGGTCGAGCGCCTCTTCCGCCGCTTTTCCAGTGATGTCATGGGAAGTCAAATCGACCAGGACCAGGTGGGTATCGGTGCCGCCACTGACTACTTTAAAACCATTCCCTTTAAAAAGTTCCGCCAGAGACTGCGCGTTTTTGATGACCTGTTTTTGATACTCGACGAATTCCGGTTTCAGCGCTTCTTTAAACGCCACCGCCTTGGCGGCGATGACGTGCATGAGGGGCCCGCCCTGGATGCCCGGAAATATTTTCTTGTTCACTGCCTTGGCGAATTCTTCCCGGCAGAGGATCATGCCGCCACGCGGACCGCGCAGAGTTTTGTGCGTGGTGGTAGTGACGAATTCCGAATAGGGCAACGGGGAAGGATACAGTTTCGCCGCGATCAGACCTGCCGGATGGGCGATATCCGTCATGATTTTCGCCCCGACTTCATCGGCGATTTCACGGAACCGTTGGGCGTCAATCACCCTTGAGTAGGCGCTGGCTCCAACGATGATCATTTTCGGTTTATGTTCCTTCGCCAACCGCTCGACTTCGTCGTAATCGATCAACTCGGTGTCCTTGTGGACTCCATACGGAACGACGTTGTAGCTGTAGCCGGAAAAATTTACCGGCGAACCATGCGTGAGATGGCCGCCGTGCGACAGGTTCATCCCGAGAATGGTATCGCCCGGTTTCAACACCGTGTGATACACCGCCATGTTGGCCTGCGAACCGGAATGCGGTTGCACGTTGGCATGCTCGGCATCGAATATCTGCTTGGCCCGGTCGATGGCCAACTGCTCGGCCACATCGACGTACTGGCACCCGCCGTAATAACGCTTATTGGGATAGCCTTCGGCATATTTATTGGTCATCACCGAACCCAGGGCTTCCAGAACCTGGGGGCTGACAAAATTTTCGGAAGCGATCATCTCGAGGGTGAAATTTTCCCGTTCGATCTCACCCTTGATGGCATTTGATATTTCCGGATCGAAATCAGATAAGAGTGACAATTTACAGTTCTCCTCGGGTTAACATGTTGTCAATATCATCAATTTTTTTAAGCCGCTCACTGTGCCGCCCGCCTTCGAAGGGAGTCTGTAGCCAGGTCCTCACGATTTCATAGGCCAATCCCTTGCCCACCACGCGTCCTCCCAGAATCAGGACATTGGAATCGTTGTGCTCGCGGCACAGTTTGGCGGTATACACATCCGCGCACAGGGTGCCCCGGACTTTTGGGAACCGGTTGACCACGATGGACATGCCGATGCCGGTTCCGCAGATGACGATGCCGTTCAGGTTTTCATCGTCCGAAACCGCCCTGGCAACCTTGGTTCCATAATCGGGATAATCGACCCGGTCGGAATTGCCGGGTCCCATATCCTCAATAGTGATGCCATCCGCCTTCAGGCATTCCTTGATCGTTTCCTTCAATTCGAAGCCTGCATGGTCGGAGGCGATGACTATTTTGCCGATCTTTAAATCTCTGTTCATATTTTTTCTTTAAGATTCGTGCGCCGGAAATTTATCGAAAGGACCGGGCCAAATAAATAATCGTGAGAGGAATTTTTGAGTGGTCTCAAGTCTGGAAAAGAAAAACAACCGCTGCACAATGGGAAGCATCCTTGAGCGCCCGAACAGGTTCCACGGGCCGGGATTCCATTGAAAAAGCTTTCCGTATCGGATAGTAAAAAAATACCTGAAGGTTGTCAACACCAGCGCCCTTCTCGACCCTTCAAGACCTATAGAATTTCCCATTCGACTCCGGGAGAAGTGATTCAAGATATGGGCTCACGATTAAATAAGTCTTTGAATAAAAAGCATTAATGTAAGCCCGGAATTACTGACGGGGCTTACATTCAAATTTTTTGTCCTCCCAGATCACTTCCAGGTGGGTGGGCAGCCGGGTTTTTTTGTCGATTTTGGCCAGGTTGATCTGCTCGCAGGAAAGGTTGACGGATGTTTCGAGGATCGCGCCCTTCAGCAGGGCTCCTTTGAAAATCACGCTCTTTAAATCCACATCACTAAAATCCGCCTGTTCCAGGTTGGCATCGGTAAAATTGACGGCATCCATTTCCACGCTGGTGAAATTGGCTTGGCTCAGGTTTGCGCCGATAAATTGAGTTTGGGAGATTGAGGACACTCTGAAATCGGCCTGACCGAGATCGGCCTGGGAGAAATCGCTCCCCTTAATTTCCGTTTCACGGAAATCCGTCCGGATACATTTGGCGGAATTGAATTTCGCGTCCTTCATCGAGGCTTCGCGGAAACTGGCATGGGTCAAATCGGTTTTGATGAAATTCGCCTGATCCATTTCCGCGCCGGTGAAAACAGTTTGAGTCATGACGGCTTTGCTGAACACCGTGCACTCCATCCGCGCCCATTTAAAAACACAATTGGCGAGATGGGTCCCGCTCAAATTAGCCTTATCCAGACGGGCTTCATTAAACACCGCCTGGGTCATATGGCTTCCGATAAACAGGGCGCCCGTTAAATTACTATTCTCAAAAAGGGTTCCCATCATGTCGGCCCCACGAAAGTCGACATCCGTAAGGTCCGATTTTCGCATATTGGCGCGCATGAGATTAGCTTGTGAAAGATTGGCCCCCTTAATATTGACTTCACTCAAATCGCTGTTCACCAGATTATGTTTGGAGAGCTCGATTTTTTTTAAAATTTCACTCTCCGACAAGCCCTGATCTCTCCAAGTGGATACTTTCCCTTCCACGATACAACCCCCTATTGGCTTTCCTGTGCATTAAAACCGAGTATAGTATCACGAAAAGCGCTTGAGAAAGAGGCAGAATGATGACTGAATATCAAAGGATGGATGTGATTAAGCGAACCGAATTCAGAGGAACGTGGGGATTGAAGGAGCCCGTGTGGTGGCTTGCAGTTTATGCCGGCGTATTGTTTCCCGCCCTCCACCTGTTATTCCCGCCGGCTCAGCAGCGGGCCTGGTTCATCTTCCCGGCTTATTTCGGAGTGGCGGTGCTGTACCTGATCACTATCCGGCGCGTCACCGGGGAGCAATTAGGATTTCACCGGCACCACTGGCGGCAAAACCTGATCCTGGGAGGATTAACGGGAGGTCTGATAATTGCCGGGGTTCCCCTGCTGGATTTTTTTATCGAGGCATCCGGCATGGACCAGGCGGAGTTGTTTTCAGGAGCCCAACACAGGATTTCGGATGAATCGGGAGACCGGGCCTCCTTCATGCTCTTTATGGCACCGATGATTTTATTTTCTCTTGCGCAGCAGGGGTTTTTAACCGGGTATGTTCTCCAGGCGCTGCTTCGCAAAACCAAACCGGCGCTGGCCGTTTACCTGGGAGGATTGATATTCACGCTGGTCCATTTTGATATTCAATTGGGGCTGTTTTTACTGGGATTGATTACCGCATCATTTTATTTCATGACGGGATCGCTGGTGGCTCCCCTCCTGTTTCAGATTTCCTGCCACATCGCGGGTTGGTTATTGACTCACCACTATCCAAGAGTATTCACACTACTGGGATTTTTATTTTAGCGATAAAACGGAAGGGGATTCAGCCCGCTTTCTTTTTGGGCTTGATGGTTTTTTTGACCTTTTTATTGATATGGGTGGCCTTCATGGCGGCTTCTTTTTTGGCCTGCCTCATTTCCCGCTGCAACTTCATTTGTTTGACAACCTCCGCTCTCTTTTTGGGATCTTCAAAAAACGCGGAAACC
This sequence comes from uncultured Nitrospinaceae bacterium, assembly GCA_965372625.1. Classification (GTDB taxonomy): domain Bacteria; phylum Nitrospinota; class Nitrospinia; order Nitrospinales; family Nitrospinaceae; genus SZUA-226. Next base: position 2,155 of record CBDVDB010000041.1, on the reverse strand, counting down.
AAAACGCCGAATTCATAGAGAAGGTATAGGGGAATGCCCAGAAGGACCTGGGTAATGATATCGGGCGGAGTGAGAACCGCGGACAGGGCAAAAGCTCCCAGAAATGCCCATTTGCGGTACAACCTCATTTTAATGGTATTGATGACTCCGAACTTGGTCAGCAAAATCATGATCAACGGAGTTTGAAATGCAAAAGCAAACGCCAGAATCAATTTCACCACAAAAGTGAAATACAATTGTATGGTGAGCTGAAAATGGTAATACTCGACTCCGTATCCAATCAGGAATTTAAGACCCAGCGGCAACACCAGGAAATAACAGAACAACCCGCCAAACAGGAAAAAGAAGGTCCCGAAGAATACGAACATCATGGTGATCTTTTTTTCCTTGACCTTGAGTCCCGGCGAGATAAAAAACCAGACGTGATACAAAATGTAAGGCATGGATATGAAAAGCGCCCCCATGAAGGACACTTTCATATGCGCGAAAAAGGGTTCCGTAGGGCTGATGAATATGAGGTTGCCCTTATATTTGGCAGGCAGCGGATCTTCCAGCCATAAAAGCAGAAATTCCTTAAAATAAAAACACAATCCGAAAAAGATGGCCAATACGAGGGCAACCTTAACAAACCGGTTCTTCAACTCGATCAGGTGAGAGGAGATGGAAACTTTTTCAGTGAATTTGAGGTGCTGGGCCATTCGGCTGTTCCGTTAAAAACAAGGCCCTTATAAAAAAGGGCCTCGATAAGCATTTATCGTTTGAAACACAATAAACCGTTATCGCTGAAATCGTAAGACGGTTATTTCAAAGCCTTATTTATCAACGGTGGCTCATATTACTCAAATACCGGGTTGATTACAACACCGGTTTGGAACCTGAATTAATCTGCCGACTTATCGGGTTAGCGCCCAAAAATTATAATATTTGATTAAGTATTTGAAATGTTAGATAATGCCTCCGGGCAACGAGGTGATCAGTAATTTTTGTCATCCAATCCGTTTTGACTCATGAAACCAGTTAATTTTCAATGGGTTAGCTCTAAGCGAGGAAAACTGAATGCGATTAGATGGGAAGGAAATCACCGGTGTCAAGGCGCTCAATATCAACGAGGAAAGCGCCGAGGCCATCGAGAAGATGGTGGATAAGGCGATCCAGGAAATCCGCGGGCAGGGTCTGGAGATTTTGGAAATTCAAACCTCCTCGGATTACCTGATCATGATTCTGGGAAAAGGATAACCTGTGAATGACGCGGGAGTAGCTCAGTTGGTAGAGTGTCAGCTTCCCAAGCTGAATGTCGCGGGTTCGAACCCCGTCTCCCGCTCTCTAACTGGAGCCTATAAACTTTAATGAGAATCCAAAAAGAACTGGTCGATCGAATCGCCCATAAAATCGTGGCCGCCCTGATTGAAGGGGATTATCTTGTCTGGGAGGACCACCCCGACAAGCTCGAGGCTATCGTTAATGAAATCATTACTGCCGATTTAATGATTGAGGACCAGTTGAACGACGAGATCCGGCAACTCATCGAATCCCGGACCAAGGAGTATGAACGGGATATGATGGACTACGGGCGGGTCTTTCAAATGGTAAAAACCAAACTGGTGCGCGAACGGGGTTTGATTCTTTAGGAAAAGCCATGAAACTGAGTCGGGACAAAATCAACTATATCAGCAGTCTTGTTGTAAACGATTTCGAGGAACGGGAAGAACTCGATTACAAAGTGGATTTGAATGAAGTGCGTCTGGAAATCACCCGCGTCATGACGGAAGAATTAAAATTGGATGAAAAAGCCGACTCCGATGCCCGCAAAATCATCTCCTCTTATAAAGAAAAGAAAATCCGTGAGGGCACGCCGGAATGGGACATCATGTACCAGAAGCACTACGAGGAATGTCTGAGAAAACTGGGAATTTAGCCAGCGCCCCCCTACCCTATTTTCCGCCTTTCAATTTTTTTTCCGCCCACCGCGCAACCGTGTCATAAACCGTTTTAACGGGAATCTTTTTTTTTCGGGCGATCTGTTTGCAGGACTCGTACTCCGGCGAGAAGTGCACCATAGTGCCCGCCAGGCTTCCCACCTTCACCCCGACCTTGCCATAAGGCGTCTGCACATCCAGAGTTTGCCGGTCCAGAATGATCCGGTCCATTTCGATGG
>CBDVDB010000040.1:0-12824 GCA_965372625.1 uncultured Nitrospinaceae bacterium | reverse complement strand
TTTGAGTTGCTCTATCGTGGCGAGAATGCCGGCGGGAGCCTGATCTTTATTACTGCGGGAGCGCATGAGAATAACCGATCGGGCTACTTGGGGATCCTGAAAAATTCTCAGGCCGCCTTTGACCACGTCTTCCTTTTTGATATTTTTCACCGCTTGCACCATCTTCTTATTAAAATCAAAATCGCCCTTTTCATCGATGGCATAATAATACAATTCACCCGCCACTTCGGCGATACTGTCGCCCTTCTTTTCCAGGGAGACGATCAGGCTCTTGCGATGTTTTTCAAACTCCTGGTCGGAAAGCTCTTTAAACAGTTTGCCTGATTGTTTCATCCAGGCCTCGATCCGTTTCTGCAACTCAAATGGACCGTACCCGGCGGATTGGATGATCATTTTAAAAAAGAGGCGCTCCTCCACCCGGCTTTGAAAGCTCCAGACGAGATATCCCAACTGCTGGTTGGTGCGCATCTGGGTATAAAAATCGCTATCGACAATGGCAGCCACCATGGAGGTGAGGGCCTGCTCCTCAAACGTGCGCTCCCCGACCTGCAATGAATAATAAATTGAATTATTGTTGTCGGGGGTTTTACTGGAAAACAGTATCTTTTTATTGGCAGGGAGAACTTTAACGACTTCCTCATACCTGTCTTCTTCCGGCAAAGGCCGGCTTTTGATTTCTTCCAGAACAATATTCAGGCTTTCGCGCGCTTGTTCAATATTCCCGTTGCCATGAACCACGCCGCGGATAAATGTTCTCTGGTAAAGTTTCACCGCATAATCGCTGATATCATTCAGAGTGACGGCCTTGAGGGCGGCGATCACCTGATCTTCAGTGTATTGTTTGACCATCCAAAGATGCCGGTTATAGTAGGCCGCCCGCGAATAGGATTGATCCAGTTTGCGGTTTTCCATGCTTCGAATGAGGGCTTCCTTGATGTTCTGGAATTTTTCCTCTTTGATGCGAATCCGTGTCAGGTTTTGAGCGACCAGCCGCAGCAGGTCCGTGGTCCGCTCGGTATAACCGCCTACCGACAATATCATTCCCCGCTTCTCGATGCCCACGCTGTAAGACAGGCCGGCCAGGGAAATGGGATAAGTGATTTCGTTCAGTCCCTCGTGCAGGGCGGCCTCATACAATTTGGATTGAGCCAGATGTGCCGCCGTGTCATAAACAAGAGGGGTCTCAATCAAAAACCGGAGAAACACCTTGGGTTTCTTGAATCGGCCATCATATTTAAACCAGACCTTTGCCTGCGCATCGTCCCGCACGAGTATCGGCTGGTTATCGATCAATGCCAGATTGTAGGGGATAAAATCGTTTTTCTCGGGATAGGTCATCCTATCGGCCCGGGGGGGTTGCACCAGCCGCTGAAAGGACTTGCCGCCCACTTCCTCCAGGGAATACTCCGTGCCGAAATATTTCTCCACCTTATCCGTTTCCACCTTCTGGCTCAGCAAACTGACCAGCATATTCTCCGGCTTCAACGTCTCCAGAATTGCGCGGTAGGCTTCGGGTTCATATTTTGTGAACAGATACGGCAGAGTTTCGATATCTTCCAGCTTGTATTTTTGCATCAACGCCGCCCGGCCGGCCACAAAGCCCATCCCCTCCTGCGGACTTTTCCAATCAAAATCGATCTGCGCCATAGTCTGAGTCTGCTTGAAGGTGTATTCCTTAAAACCCATTTCCCTGAGCAACTCGATATAGGAAAAAATCAAATCCAGGACGCGCTGATATTCTTTCTCACCTTTTTGGGTAAGGCTCACTGTAATATCGAACGAAGAAATGTTCGGGTGGCCATACCCTCCACCCGCGGACAAACCCAGCGCCAGACCTTCCTCTTTTAATTTGGATAACAGCGAGCCTTGCCCTTCATAGCCGATCACGGAAGCCACCACGGAGGCCGGCTTGCTATCCAGATAATCGTTCAGTTTAATCGTGGGAAACTCAAGACCCAGGGTCCGGCTATCCTTGATCGTTTTGATTTTAATAAGCCGGTACTTCCCTTTAAGCGGTTTACGGTAAACAGGGTCCACATGGGGTTTTTTCACGGAATGATCCGGAATATCCGCAAAATATTTTCGGGCCAGTTTTTCCTGCTCGTCGAGGGAAATTTTTGACAGGATCGCCAGTCTCATGTTGGAGGCCGCGTAGTATTTTTTATGGAACGCCAGCAGAACCGCGCGATTGTCGCCCGCCAGCGTATCCTTGTTGCCGATCCCGAATTTTCTTAAAGGGTGCCCCTCCTCCGAGACCTGATGGATCAGGTGATTGCTCCGCCAGCCGTCCTGCAAACGATTTTTGTCAAACTCACTGTTAACCGCGTTGACTTCACGCTCGGCGTATTTTTTGTTGAACAACGGCTCGCGGAAAAAACCACTGAAGCGGTCGAGCGCACCCTCAAAAGCCCCATGGCTGACTTGCAGGAAATAATTCGTAACATCCGCTCCCGTATAGGCGTTGCTGGCGCCGGAGTGGGCGTTGAGATATTCCTTAAAGGAACTGACCTTGGGGTACTTCTTCGTTCCCAGAAACAGCATGTGCTCCAGGTAATGGGCGAGGCCCTGCTTTTCCCACGGATCATGCAATTGCCCGATTCCGACCGACAAAGCGGCTGCGCTCCGGTCCACATCGGGGTCATGCATGACCATGACCTGCAATCCATTATCCAAAACCAGTGTTCGGGTATCGCGCTGGGCGGCCTCGGCGGAAGACCATGAAACGATCAACCAGGCCGCAACGACAATTTTGATAACCAATCGAACAGAAAGAAATTTCATAAAGCGCCTCTATTTGGAAAATCCGGAAAGGGAAGTGACGAACGTCTTCATACAGTCTTACGTCTATTATGATGGTTCCTTTCAAATATGGAAATTAAATCTTTTTAATTTTGTAAGGGTGTCAATCCCACGCCATCAACCCTACCCCCAGCAGCGTCAGACCGGCGGCCAGAATTCTCTGCTTCCCGAAGGATTCCCCCAGTTTCCAGCAACCCCAGCCCACCACCATCAGTACACTGGTTTGGCGTACCGCCACCACCTGGCTCACGGGTTCGGATTGCAATACGACACAGATCAATCCGTAGGATCCGATCGTGGCGAGTCCGGCCACCAGGGCCCGCAGCCATTCGCTCCGCCAGGCGCTCACAATTTTCTGCCTCGGGTAATGCCAGAACAAATAAAGATTGCACACGGAAAACCCGATCATCGCCTCCGCGAAGAAAAATGTGAGACCATTGACAAACTTTTCATCGGGCCGGTGCATGACGAACAGATCCATTCCTTGTTTATCCACCAGACTGTAAGCCACCACCAGAGCCAGGGTAATGAACGCCCATCGCAAATCTCTATGCCGTAGGGCGTCCCACAGGTTTTGAAATCCGCGAATCAAGCGCCCTTCAAAGTGGAGGATGTAGACGGCCAGCAGAATCATGGCAATGGCAAGAAAAGAGATCCACCCCAACCGCTCTCCCAACAATATCCAGGAAAAGAATGGAACAAAAACCGGGGCCGACCGGGCAATTGGATAAACGTAGGAAATATCCTGAACACTGTAGGCTTTGGACAGGCTTAAAATATACAGACCGTGCAGGACACCGGACAAAACAATCCACAGTCCAACCTCCGGAGGAAAAAAACCGTCCCCCTTAAAGGCATAAAGAGCCAAGCCCAGGGCCATGATCCATATTCCCTTCAGGCCGGACAGCAGGTTGGGATTTTTGCTGGTCTGGGTCAACACGTTCCACAGAGCGTGAAACAGGCAGGATAAAAGGATTATACCGATACTGGATACAGACAACCAAAAGACTCCTTAATAAAGGGTGTAATGGCGGCTTTCAGAAAAGCCGGAACCACTTGCTAAAAACCTCTACTTAAAATAATTCCGATTGATGTTAGAATAACACTCCAGATTGGCTATTCGATTATTTTCAGCCGAACCCAAATCCCAACCGATTTTCCTATAAGACCCAGAGCCCTTCATGGTACACAGCCAGTTTGATCTCCTCAAAACCCGCCGCTTTCTGCCCTTGTTTATCACCCAGTTTCTCGGCGCGTTTAATGACAACGCCTTCAAAAACGCCCTGATGATTCTTATCACATACAAGGCGGCGGAAAAGGCGGGACTCGACTCTCAAATCATGGTCACCCTCGGGGCGGGATTATTTATCCTGCCCTTCTTCCTGTTTTCAGCTACAGCGGGTCAATTGGCGGACAAGTATGAAAAAGCGTTTCTCATCCGGATCATCAAGGGCGTTGAAATATTCCTGATGATCGGGGCCATGGTTGGCTTTTACATGGGAAACATCTGGTTTCTGATGACGGTCCTGTTTTTAATGGGCACCCAATCGGCCTTCTTCGGCCCCATCAAATACGGCATCCTTCCGGAAAAACTGGAAAAGGATGAACTGATCGGCGGCAACGGCATAATTGAGGCGGGAACTTTCATCTCCATCCTGATCGGTACCATCGTGGGCGGTTTGCTGATCCTGACTGAGAATGGAATTCTCCTGATGTCCCTTGTGGTCATTCTCGTCGCCATCCTGGGTTTGGTAAGCAGTTTTTATATTCCACAGGGAGTACCCGCCTCCCCTGAACTCAAGGTGGATCACAATATTATAAGGGAAACCTGGGAAATCATTTCACACGCCAGGCAGAACCGGGAAATCTTTCTCTGCATACTCGGCATCTCCTGGTTCTGGCTGGTAGGCGCTACTTTTCTGACGCAATTCCCAAACTACTCAAAAGATATTATCGGCGGCAATGAAGAACTGGTTACATTGTTTTTATCCATCTTCACCCTCGGAGTAGGAATCGGCTCCCTGTTATGCAACCGAATGCTCAAAGGGGAAATCGAGGCTACCTTTGTTCCCCTGGGAATCATCGGAGTTACCCTGTTCACCATTGACCTTTACTTTGCCAGCCAACACACCTTCATCCATGTGGGCGAAGGATTGATCGGCGCCATCGCATTTCTTTCGCATTTATCCAGTTGGCGCATTCTGGGGGATATGTTCCTGATAAGCCTTTTCAGCGGTATTTATGTCGTCCCGCTCTATGCCATCATCCAGATGAAAAGTGAACCCGACTACCGCTCCCGGATTATCGCCAGCAACAACGTTTTAAATGCTCTTTTCATAGTGGTCTCGACCGTCGGTGCGGTGATCATGCTGTCACTGCAATTTGACGTCACCCAGCTGTTTCTGGTCATGGCCCTGCTGAATGCCGCCGTGGCCGTCTATGCCTGCCGGCTATTGCCGGCGGCCCTGCTGAAGTCCATCCTGGTCTGGATTTTCAATACCTTTTACAAGGCGGAAGTCCGGGGCATGGAAAACTTCAAGCAAATTAAGAATGAAAAAGTAATCATTGTCGCCAATCATTTATCTTATCTGGATGCGGCGCTGCTGGCCACTTATTTTCCCTCCAAGCTGACGTTCGCCATCAACACCAAGATAGCGGAACATTGGCTGGTAAAACCCTTCTTGAACCTGATGGAAACTTTTTCCCTCGACCCCACCAACCCCATGGCCGCCAAATCGCTCATCGAATCCATCAGGAATAAAAATCACGTCGTTATTTTCCCGGAGGGCCGGATCACCGTCACCGGTTCTCTCATGAAAATCTATGAAGGATCGGGCATGATCGCCGACAAATCAGGCGCCCACATCCTGCCTGTCCGTATCGATGGGGCCCAATACACAGCGTTTTCCCGGATGAAGGGGAAAATCCGCACCCGGTGGTTTCCCCAGATCAGCCTCACGGTTTTGGAACCTCAGAAATTCAATATCCCGGATGACATCAAGGGCGGTGAGCGGAGAAGCCTGGCCGGTTCCCTGTTATACGACATGATGTCATCGATGATGTTCGAAGCCAGCGATTATCGGAAACCGCTGTTCCAGGCTCTGCTGGATGCCAAAGTCACGCACGGAGCGAGCCATGTCATTGCCGAGGACATCAAACGGGATCCGATCACTTACGACCAACTCATCACCAAATGTTTTATTTTGGGAAAACCCATTGCAGACATAACACAGCCGGGGGAATATGTCGGGGTGCTGTTGCCCAATATGGTCAGTACGGTGGTTACGTTCTTCGCCTTACAGGCTTACGGTAGAGTTCCCGCCATGCTGAATTTTTCCAGCGGAAAGCGCAGTGTCTTGTCCGCCTGCAAAACCGCCTGTGTCAAAACCGTATTTACCTCGCGCCAATTCGTGGAAACCGCCGAACTCGGGGAAACCACGCAGGCCCTCGAAGCAGCGGGTGTCCGGTTGATCTATCTGGAGGAGTTTGCCGGGAAGATCAGCTTGCTGGATAAGGCGGCCGGATTTTTCGCGGGGTTTTTCCCGCAGTCGCACTATTCCAAAATATGCCCCGACAAGGATCCCGAATCCCCGGCTTTCGTGCTGTTCACTTCCGGATCGGAGGGGACTCCCAAGGGAGTGGTCCTGAGCCACACGAATATCATGGCCAACCGATACCAGTTTGGGGCGCGTATTGACTTCGGACCGAATGACATCGTCTTCAATGCGCTTCCCGTCTTTCATTCATTCGGGTTGACCGGCGGCACCTTGCTCCCATTCCTATCCGGTTCCAAGGTCTTCCTCTATCCTTCCCCGCTCCATTACCGGATCATCCCGGAGCTCATCTACAATACCAACGCGACCGTTATTTTCGGCACCGACACATTTCTTTCCGGTTGGGCTCGTTGTGGTCACCCCTATGATTTTTACAACCTCCGTTACGTTTTCGCCGGTGCGGAAAAACTGAAAGATAGTACGCGCAAGCTGTGGTCGGAAAAATTCGGCCACCGTATCCTTGAGGGCTATGGGACGACTGAAGCCGCGCCGATTCTGTCGTTGAACACTCCCATGCAAAATAGAACCGGGACCGTGGGACGGCTCGTACCGGGTATTCAACACCGGCTGAAGGAAGTACCGGGGATCAAGAAGGGGGGACGCCTGATGGTTTCCGGTCCCAATATCATGCTCGGTTACCTGTATTCCACCACGCCGGGCGAACTTGTGCCGCCCAAAGGTGGATGGTATGACACGGGGGATATCGTGGATATCGACGACGAGGGCTACATCGCCATCATCGGCCGGGCCAAACGGTTTGCCAAAGTGGGAGGGGAAATGGTATCCCTCACGGCGGTGGAAGAATTTTTATCGGAATTGTGGCCCGACCATACACACGCGATCGTCGCCGTCCCCGATGAAAAAAAAGGCGAGCAGTTGATCCTGGTGACTGACAACAAAGAAGCGCAGAGACAGGAGATCACCGAGTATGTCCGGAGCCAGGGCCTGCCGGAACTCGGCCTTCCCAAAAAAATCATTTCCGTAGACCAGGTCCCCGTTCTCGGCACCGGTAAAATCGATTACGTCCAAACCCAGGAGTTGGTGGACAACCACACGGTTAATTACTGAAGTTCATCCGAGTCGGCGGGAACATGCCGGCGGTGTTTCAGATAACGCACCAGCGCATAAATCCCCCAAGCGGCCGCACAATGCTTCAGGGAATGCCCGGCAATCCATCCTCCCGTCCAGTCCCAAACGGCCGCATCCAAAAACTCCAGCGCCTTGGCCGCCAGATACCAGCCGATCATTTCCCAGAGATACCGAGTGCCGCTGTACCGCGCGGGAAACAGCAAGAGAATTACCGGTATAAGCAGTAACGGCAGAAACTGCACCAGACCGTAAGGCCGCAAATCGCCCTGCCCCGCCTGTTCGGTGACATGCCAATACGCGACACTGGCCACCCCCGCGATCAATAGCGGAAGCAATAAAGTCACACCGACTTTGACGTTGATTCTTTCGGCGAGAATCATGGAGAAAATTCCCATGAACGCAAGGGTCATCGGCAGGCGGTCCCAGACCAGAGTATCGTTGGCAGGATGCCAGTGATAGTAAGCCGACCCGGCGCAGATCAAAACCGTTCCGCCAAACGCCACCGCCAGAGGGAGCGTTTCCTGTGGGAGAATTAGGCGGGACCGATCTTCGCGAAATTGAACCAATTGCCACAGCCCCAGCACCCCCACCAGCAGAAACGGCACATTGGACGTCACATCCAGGAAGTTGGGAATGCCCAGGATCACCCGGCGGTCCGCCAGATTATGATATTCTGGATTCTGCGCCACCGGGGACAAAAAAAATGTGGCGGCAATCGCCGCAATGCTGATTCCCACCAGCAGTCCAATTCGCTGATTCCGGTTCATGAGGTCCAATCGAATTTTCCGTTATTCAAAAAGTGAACGGTTTGTTCATGCGCTTCGGTCTTGTAAATAATAAAGGTGTGCGATGCCGGAATAATAATATGATCCGTAAGGCCCGCCACTTTTGTACTCTCCACGGAAACTTTGCCGTCATCGGGCCCCTCGATCATCGCCGAAGAAAAAGGATCCCACGTCCGGTTGCCGGCGATGATTCCCAACTCATAATCCACCGGCCCCAGGATTCGGGTAAAGCTTTTTTCCCCGGCGCCCAATTCCTGACCCGCTGGGCCGAAAATCCATTGGTAGAAAAAATTGTTTTTCCAGAAATCCGCCACCTCGCTCCCCTGATTGGGAGGGGCCAATTGCACCACGCGGCCCAGGTTGGCGGGGCGGTGCTGATGAATCACTCCCCGCGCCAAAAGACCTCCCAGGGAATACCCCACAAAATGGATTTTTCGTTCTGAGTCTTGATTGAATGCAGCCACCCGTTGCTGAATATGCTGAATCAGCGATTCCAGGGGAAGGCGCCTCGAGGGATAATCCACATTGAGCACCGCATAGCCCTGGGTCTCAAGGAATTTCGCCAGGGAACGCATGGAGCGCCAGGAACGGGCGATCCCGTGCAAAACGACGACATAATCTTTATCTAAAGCGGACCCTGACAATCGGCAAACCTCATGGAATTTTAACACCTAATAGTATACGATACTTGTCTTCAATCAATTCAGGCGTAGCGGAACCAGCCATCCCCTTATGTTTAAAAAAATCGCATTCATTCATTATCCTACGCAGGATCTCGACCGGGCTCTCAGGTTTTACCGGGATGCTCTCGGCCTCAAACTTTTGGTTCAGAACGAGGAGTGGATTGAATTTGAGATTGGCGAACAGCGGCTGGCTCTGCGGCGGGTGGATACCCTGCCCCAACAATCTGATTCATCCCAACCGGCCGGGGCGATGGTCTGGCTGGAAGCCCGGCCCATCGAAGAGATCATCACCCAACTGAAGGAAAAAAATGTTAAATTTATCAACGGGTTGAGTAAATTTCCCTACGGTAAAATGTCAACCTTCTCAGACCCGGATGGCAATAGAATAGGATTGTATGAGCCGCCTCATAAAAAATAAATATTTCCAAGTGTCCCTGGTCACTTTCGTCATCACCACTCTGTATTTGTCCTTTGGTTTTTTCAGATCGCTGTGGCCTTATCAACATTGGTTCAAAGCCGTCTCCACAACCTATGCGCTTTCCCTCCTCCTCTTTTTAGCTCTTATTGCGGCTTCCAATTTGTATTCCCTGGTCGCTTTGATTACGGCCAAAATGAAGAAAAAGAAAATAAACCCGCTGGTGACCCTGGGCCCGACCATTTCAGTAACCATTCTGCTTGGTTTTGCGATGGCCCCTTATATGCCGAAATTTTTACCGAGCGGGTCCCATTTGCAGTCCTTCGATTCGGAGTTATGGATCAGTGAGAATTCTACGGAAATGAAGGATGGTATTAACGAAAGACAAAAAATGCTGGGTGACGTGGTTGAACATATTTTGCCGGGGAAAACCCGGAATGAAATAATTATGCTTCTCGGATTGTCGAGTGACGATTCCAATCAGCCTGCTTTGCTGTATTACCTGGGACCGGCCCGGGCGGATTTTTTCGGGGTGGAGGTGGAATGGCTGAATATTTACTTCGATCCCTCGGGCCATTATGAAAAATATACAGTTTTCCGGGAGGACTAGAGCGCCACAACTCCTTGTTTTTTAAATATTTCCGTTGATTTTGGATGGGCTTGACTGGAAACCCAGTTGTTGTAAGATAGTGCCATGACGAATCCGCTGACGCATTTCAACGAACAGGGCCGTGCCAAAATGGTGGACGTGTCGGACAAGTCCGTCACCGAGCGTATCGCCACCGCTCAGGGCACGGTGTTCATGCAAGCGGATACCCTGCGCCTGATCAAGGAAGGCCAGATCAAAAAAGGCGACGTGCTGGCCGTGGCGCAGGTGGCGGGCATCATGGCGGCCAAAAAGACCTCCGATGTCATCCCGATGTGTCATCCGTTGTCGCTGACCGGGGTGGATATCAGCTTTGAAGAAAGCTTCGATCCCGATCCGAAAAATGAGTTGTGCTCCATTAAAATTACCGCCACCGTCAAAGTCACCGGCAAAACCGGCGTCGAGATGGAAGCGCTCACTGCGGTATCTATCGCGGCGCTCACCATTTACGATATGTGCAAGGCGGTGGACAAGGCAATGTTCTTCAACCGGATCGGTTTAACCTATAAAGCCGGCGGCAAGTCCGGCGCCTTCTCGCAAGAGATAGGCGGAGCGTGAGCCTTATGGTTACCGTGAAGTACTTCGCCAACCTGAAACAAATGGCGGGCAAGGACGAGGATCAATTCGACGTCAGCGAGGGAACCACGCTCGAGCAATTGAGCGAGATGATCGGGCAATCGGTACCGCAACTCGGCAAGATGGTCCGTGAAAAGAAAGTCATGATCTCCCTAAACTACGACATGGTTCCCCTGGACACGGTGGTCAAGGACGGCGACGAAATCGCATTGCTTCCACCCTTCTCCGGCGGAATCTATTAAGGAAATAACCATGAGTACTGCATTGGAATCCAAAGTCAGAATTCAACGCGAGGATTTTTCCGTGACCGATGAAATCGAGTTCATGAAAAAATCCTCGAAAAATATCGGCGGCATCGTTACTTTTCTCGGTACCGGCCGGGAAATGAACAAGGGCGAAAATATTTCCGAACTCAATTTTGAACACTATCCGCAAATGGCGGAAAAAAAGCTCGGCGAAATCCGCCAAAAAGCCATTGTGGATTTCAAAATTATCGATATGAGCATCCTCCACCGCATCGGCAATATCGATATCGGTGAAAACATCGTACTGATCATCGCCTGCGGAGAGCACCGCCAGGAAGCATTCAAGGCCTGCGAATGGGCGATCTCGGAACTCAAACGCACCACCCCCATCTGGAAACGGGAAACCACGTCTAAAGGTGAAGTCTGGGTCCAGACGACTCCTTAACACTTTACCGGCGGATCCATACCCTTTCACTTACCGCTGACCTCGCATGGTCGATTGCCTGACACTGACAGTCCATTCCCGTCTGGCCCGCTGGCTTCTGTTTCATCATGGCCGGCAACAAGCTCAAGCCGGACTTAAGGTTTGGGAAAAGCCTGCCATTTACTCTCTGGAGGAATGGTTGCGGCAAACCTGGCTCCAGTCCTGGCCGGAGCAATACGTCCTGACGGAACTGCAATCCCAACACCTCTGGCAGAAAATTATTCGGGAAGATGCGGATACCTCCCCTCTTAATTTATTGCACGTGCAGGGCGCCGCTTCCCATGCCTGCAAAGCGTACCGGTTGATCCGGGAATACCGCCTGCCGGATGATCCCGCCCAATTCAATAATTACACCGAAGAAACGCAAACCTTCCGCCGCTGGATGACGCGCTACCAGAAACAACTTGTGGAGTGGGGAGCGCTAGACCCTTCGCAACTTCTGGACGCCGTGGTAGAGGCCATGGACAAAGGAAAAATTCCTCTGCCGGGGGAAATTATATTTTGCGGGTTCGATGAAATCACGCCGCAAATGCAGGACGGGTTGAATCTTCTGCAAAGTAAAAACATTCCGGTTGAATTCAAACCGCTCGAATCCGCGCCTGTTTCATCGGATCGCCTCCTAAAACTCATTAACGAAAAAAAAGCCACCGTTCAAAAATACGAAGACGCCAATGAAGAAGTCATCCAATGCGCCCGCTGGATACGCTCCGTTTACAAGAACGGGGAAACCATCGGCATCGTCGTTCCCAAACTGGAAGACTACCGGGGCGCCCTGGAACGGGAATTCAAGGCGGAACTGGCGCCGGCCAGCGTGTATCCCTGGGTGGACACCCCGGTGCCTTTCAACATTGCTCTGGGTACTCCCCTCTCTCACGAACCGATGATACATCTGGCACTGCTTCTGCTATCCCAAAAAAGCAAGAGATTTCCGCTGCTGACTTTTTCATCATTGATCGCGTCGCCCTTCCTGGATTGTCCGCTGGCAGAAAAACAATTCCGCAGAGAGCTCGACTGGAGCATGAGAGGAAACCGCATGACGCATGTTTTTCTTCCTCGTGCGATGTCTCCAAAAGACAAAGAGCGCGGCCCGGCGCTGGCGGCGGTTTTGGAGAACTTCATGACATGGGTGGACAACAAAACCTTCAGCCTTCCCAGCGAGTGGGCGGGAGAAATAACAAAACTTTTGAAAAACGTGGGCTGGCCTTCGGGACACCGGGAAACTGAAGATTCAGAAGCGGCCCATCAAAAAATATCCAGCCGTCAATTTCAGGCGCTGGAAAAATGGAAAGCCGGTCTTGATGATTTATCCACACTTGACCGGGTTTTGAACAAGATCAATCGCTATCAGGCCGTCTCGCATTTGGTCCATATCATTAAAGGAACCCAGTTTCAGCCCCAAACGCATGAGGAGCCGATTCAAATAGTCGACCTCCCGCAATCCGCCGGAATGGAATTCGATCATCTGTGGATCATGGGGTGTGACGCCGAAACCCTGCCGCCTGTTCCCAATCCCAATCCGTTCCTGCCGTTTCTCAGCCATCAAAAACA
>CBDVDB010000039.1:0-13144 GCA_965372625.1 uncultured Nitrospinaceae bacterium | reverse complement strand
CCCGGCTACTTCGCGCTCGATTTAACCGTTTACGGTAAAGAAGGAAAACCCTGCCCGCACTGCAAAAATCCCATCACCCGCAGCTTCCACACCGCCCGCTCCACCTTCTTCTGCAAGGTGTGCCAGAAAAGATAATTCCTCATAGGATGCAAAATGGTATGCTAGGCGGCATGAATCCATCGATAGGTATTGTGACTCTGAACGCGAAGTTTATTCATTCGTCGCTGAGCCTGCGTTATCTCCGCAACGCGGCGCGGCGGGGAGGATTTGCGAACGTCTGGATCCGGGAATTCATCATCAACCAGCCGACCTGGAAAATCGCCGCGGAAATCCTGAAACAATCGCCGGATATGCTGGGAATCAGTGTTTACATCTGGAACCGCAAGCAGAGCTTCGAACTCCTCGAGCATTTGCAGAAGCAGAATCCAAAAATGAAAATTGTGCTTGGTGGGCCGGAGGTGTCGTTTGAGCCGGAACTGCCGGAGGGCTACACACTCATCGCCGGGGAAGGCGAGACCAAGTGGGTGGAGTATCTCAATATCACTGCAAAAGGCGAAACACCGTCACCTGAAGTTTTAAAACGCTGGAACACTTACGGCAGTGACCTGCCGGACCTGCACCCGCCTTATAGTGAGGAAGACTATCCAAACCTTAAAAACAAATATGCCTACATCGAAACGTCGCGCGGATGCCCCTACCTGTGCTCGTTCTGCCTGTCGGCGCTGGACAAAAAGGTACGATATTTTAACGATGAAGATATCCGCCGTCAAATCGAACGTCTCATTGAAAATGGTACTCGAAAAATAAAATTCGTCGACCGCACGTTCAACCTGAAACCCGAGCGCATGACGAGTCTCATGCAGTGGCTGACACAGTTCGACGGCGCGGAGTTTCATTTCGAAGTGGTGGGCGATTTGCTCGACGAAAAAATGATGCGCTTTCTCGAAACGGTGCCGCAGGGAATGTTCCAGTTTGAGATCGGCGTTCAGACCGCCACGGAGGAAGTGCAGGGCGCCATCCACCGCAAACAGAGCAACGCAACATTATTTAAAACCATCCGGGCGCTGATTCAACAGGACCGGGTTCATATTCATTGCGACCTCATCTTCGGCCTGCCGGGGGAAACCCTGAACGAACTTTTAAATTCTTTCACACAGGTCCTGAAACTTAAACCGCACGAATTGCAGTTGGGCTTTTTGAAATTTTTACCAGGAGCGCCGATCCGCGATAGGATCGAATCGCACGAATACAGTTATCTATCATTTCCACCGTATGAACTGCTGTCGCACAAAGATTTGTCCGCTGAAGAGGTTCGATTTCTGAAACAGTTCGTTGAGGTGTTCGACCTGTTTTACAACACCAAGCGGTTTCAGTTTTCGCTCGACACCCTGTTTCGGCAAAGTCCGCCGGTAGAAGTGTTTAAAAAACTGATGGCGGCTCTCGAAAAGGAAAACCGGGTGTTGAACGCGCTGTCGCTGGATCATCAGTACCGCATCTTCGCCGAAACTTTCAACCTCGACGCCGACCCGATGGCGTGGGATCTCCTGCAGTTCGATTACCTGTACCACCAGCGCACGTACCGCCTGCCGGAATTCATGAAAGCGCGGTGGGCGTCGAACGGCTCCCCGCGCCTCAAAACCTGGGACCGCGACCGCAAGACAATGGTGACCCCCTTCCACCATACCCTTGAATGGCAAGGCCCCGAGCTGAGGCTGACCCCCTCCCCTTCCCCCGTCTATTACGCCATAGCGCATGGCGAATCCGCCTCCGGCTACATCGCCAGGCCCCGGATCGAGCGGGTGGAAACCTGACCTCATATTTTGATTCAATTTTTCCCCACGAGGGGTTATGATGTGGATTTTCCACAGCAAATCACTCAAACACCCCCTCCGGGGACTGACAAGGAGTACCGAGAATGCCGGAGAGCAGTAAACAAATTTTGAATCCAAAGAGCCGCCTGATCACGGCAGGCGACAAGCGCGCGCCCAACCGCGCCATGTTGCGCGCCGTCGGATTCAACGACGAGGATTTTGACAAGCCGATCATCGGCGTCGCCAACGGCCAGAGCAATATCACCCCGTGCAACGCCGGCCTCGGCAAGCTGGCGGACATCGCCATGGCGGAAATTAAAAATAGCGGCGGCATGCCGCAAATGTTCGGCACCATCACCATCAGCGACGGCATCTCCATGGGCACGGAGGGCATGAAGTGTTCGCTCGTCAGCCGCGAGGTGATCGCCGACTCCATCGAAGTGGTCGGACGCGGCGCCTGCATGGACGGGATGCTCGCCATCGGCGGTTGCGACAAGAACATGCCCGGCGCGATGATCGCCCTGGCGCGGTTGAACATACCGAGCATCTTCGTCTACGGCGGCACCATCAAGCCCGGTCACCTGGGCGATCAGGACCTCACCGTCGTCAGCGCATTCGAGGCGGTCGGGCAGTTCAGCGGCGGATTGATCGACAGGGACCAACTGACCGCCATCGAAAAAAACGCGTGTCCCGGTTACGGTTCCTGCGGCGGCATGTTCACCGCCAACACCATGTCGTCCGCCATCGAGGCCATGGGGATGAGCCTGCCGTACAGCTCCACCATGTCCAACGAGGATAAAGAAAAAGAATTGAGCGCCCAGCAAAGCAGTCTGGCTCTGTTAACACTGCTCAAAGAAAACATCCTGCCGTCGGATATCATCACGCGCCAATCGCTGGAGAACGCGATTGCCGTGGTCATGGCGGTCGGTGGATCGACCAACGCGGTTCTGCATCTGCTCGCCATAGCGCACAGCATGGGAATTGAACTGACCATCGACGATTTCGAAACGATCCGCAAAAAATCGCCGCACTTTTGCGATATGAAACCTTCGGGTAAATACGTAGCGATTGATCTGCACCAGGCGGGCGGCATTCCGCAGGTCATGAAGATGCTGTTGAACGCGGGAATTCTGCACGGCGACTGTATGACGGTCACCGGCAAAACCGTCGCGGAAAACCTTGCCAAAGTTCCCGATCAGCCGGCTGCCACTCAGGACGTGATTTTGCCGCTCAGCGAACCGAAGTCGAAGGAAGGCCACCTGGTCATCCTCAAAGGCAATCTGTCGCCGGAAGGATGCGTCGCCAAAGTTTCCGGTATCAAGATCAAGCGCATTGAAGGTCCGGCCAGAATCTTCAACTCGGAGGAAGAATGCCTGGATGCGATCATCGACGACAAAATAAAAACGGGCGATGTTATTGTCATCCGCTACGAAGGACCGCAAGGCGGACCGGGCATGCGCGAAATGCTGGCGCCGACTTCGGCCATCGTCGGCAAGGGACTGGGAGAAAGCGTCGGGTTGTTGACCGACGGCCGTTTTTCCGGCGGTTCCTATGGACTGGTGGTCGGACATATCGCGCCCGAAGCGCAGGTCGGCGGCGTCATCGGTCTCGTGCAGGAAGGCGACACCATCACCATCGATATCGATAAAAATCTGATCCAGGTCAACGTCAGCGACGCTGAACTGGAAAAACGTAAAAAACAATGGCAGGCTCCGCCGATCAAATATAAATCCGGAGCTTTGGCCAAGTATGTCAAGCTGGTTTCCACGGCATCCCGCGGGGCGGTCACCGATTAATCGAACAGCGCACACTTCGCACCTATGATGAGCACTGACACGCAGTTGCCTGATACCTTGTTCGCCGGCGGGCACAAGGTCAACCTGTACTATCTCCACGAGATGTTCCGCCACACCGCGCAGATGGCGCGGGACCGCTTGCAGGAGGAAACGGGGATCGACATCCCCATCACCTCGGGCATGTGGGGCGGGTCGTACCTGGTGGCGGATGATTTAGGAGTATCGCGGACCAACGTGGTGCGGCTGTATGCGCTGGTCAACCTGCCGCAGAACACGCCGTTGGACGAGCCGGAAAATTTCGAAAAACTCATGGAGATTTACCGCGACGTCCTGCAAGCCAATTGCAGCAAATACCAGATGGAGCTGACCGACCCGCGTTGGGGAGAAAAGGTGCCGTGCACCAACAAGATTCGCCCCACCACCACGCTTCAGATGTGGGATACCACGCAGCGGGTCAAATTCACCCGCGCGTTCTTTGTCTGGAACACGGCTACCTGGGCGGAGTCCATCATCTACGACGCGATACGCAACATCAAACAGATCAAGGAACTGCTCAACCTCGATCACCGTCCCATGAAAAAAGCGACGGATGAATTAAAATTCATGCTGCAGGATGCGCTGATCATTTACTTCACGCTGAAACCCGCCCTGACGCCGGACTTCGCCATACATGCCGAACCCGTCATCAATGAATTATTCGATTGTTTCATCGCCGGGCTGTACGACCCGGCGAAAATCGAGGAGCAGTATCATAAGGTATACTCCAGCGCGCTGGTCTACGGCTATGAAGAAGCCTTGGAAGGACCTTACAAGAAGGACGGTTTGGACATTCACCGGATCGAGGATTGGCCGGTGGAAAAAATCAACTATGTGCCGCAGGAATTGAAGGACAAAATGATTCCCTATCTGGAAGGAACGTTCGAACGCTTCCGCAAAAACCTGGCCGGGAAAAAAGATTAACCGGAACCCGGCGCGAATTGCAGTAATATCCAGCCGGCGAGGCCTTTCTGGCCGTTGGTTTCCCGGTTGCCGCCGTTCCAGACGGCGACCGCCATCGGCGTCGACCCATCAAACTGCACGTCCTGTTCGTCCTGATCCAATAGATTTCTTTTGAGTACTACCTGCCAGCCCGTGTCGGTGCGCAGGCCTTTACCGGCCACGTTCTGATCTTCCTGATGCGTGAGGGTGCTGAATCCTTCGGCGTTCAAATCCTCCACCGGGGACAACGGCGCGCCCGAATCCTTTTCAGCGGCGTCGGCGGTCACCTGGCGGATCGCTTTCCACTGCCAGATATTGACGGGAAAATTTTCACCGCCCATGGTGATGGGCGGAACTTCGGTGTTGGAGTTGAGCGGAAACATCACCGCCGCCTGATCGGTATACAATTTAGAGGTGTCGATACCGTTATCCAGCGACGCATCTTCCCATTCCAGACGCACGGCAATCTGCGTCTCGGTCCGCGCGACACTGATGAGGACTTTCTTGATGGAAGGATCGGGCCACTGCGGATTGGTGATCAACTGCGGTCCCAGTTCGATGGGAGTTTTCACCGGACCCCGCGGCGAGTTCCAGAATTTCGAATCCGGCGAAAGCGGAATGTCGCCGGAGAACCGCTTGACGACAAGTTGAGTGGTACAGTCGCCCTCTTCCAGGCATTGGGAATATTTCGTGCCCGATTCCCCGCACCCCCATAAAGAAATAACGCAGAGCCCTCCTGTGAGGATCCACCAAGCTTTAGAGGATAATAACTGGTGATAAAAGTTGTGCAACATGAAATAAAATTTTGAAATTAAAATTCGCGGGTCAACTGTTCCAGTTCCCGGTCGATTTGCGGAGTATGGGGTCCGACCAGAACAACGCTGAGGTTGCGGGCCTTAAAAACAGATTCGGCCACCCGGCGGATATCTGCGAGAGTAATCGACTCGATGATTTGCTGTTCTTCTTCAAGAGAAATGACTTCGGAATACAATTCCGAAAATCCATAACGGGCCGCCTGTTTGCCGGGTTCGTCCATCTCCAGCGCCAGGTCGTAGCCATATCTTTTTTTGAGGTGGTCCAGTTCCTCCAGCAGTGCCCCGGAGTCCAACAGCTTTTTGATCTCGGCAAAAATCACCTGGACGATCGCCACCACTTTTTCCGGCCGCGCCGTGACGTCAAAATCAATGGTCCCGATATCCGCCAGGCTGGTAACGCGGCATTCCACCGAGTAGGCCAGGCCCTGCTCTTCCCGCAATACCTTTTGCAGGCGCGAGCTCACCCCATCGTCAAACAGCCGGGCAATCAAACAGGCGCTGTAATAATCCGGGTGATTGTAGGAAACCGCCCGAAAACAGATTTGCACCTCATCCTGGCTGTCGACATCTCCCTGAACGCGAAATTGCGGCTCGGTCTGATCCTCCTTCACGCTGTTCAAAAAATAATCCTTGGGAACGGCGGCGCCCCGGCGGGGAATTTTTTCAAAATAAGTTTTCGCTAAACGAATGAACTCCGATTGCGCCAGACACCCCGCTCCGACCAGAATCATGTTGGACGGGCAATAGTATTGCTCAAAGTATTCCCGGAGCATCGCCGTGTCGATGGATTGGATGGACTCTTCGGTTCCGATGGTAGGCAGGGCCAGGGGATCGCCCTCATACATCAGGGCGCAGGCCACGTTGTTGATATCCACATTTTCGCCCTCGGCATTCAAATCCTCCAGGCATTCTTCGAGAATGATTTGGCGTTCCAGCTCGATCTTGGGGAAACTAGGATCGGTAAAAAATTCAGCAAACAATTCCATTCCGCGCTCTAATTGTTCATAATGCGGGCTGAAACCGTAGTAGGTGTATTCACTGAGGGTAGAGGCACGCAGGTCGCGTCCGATCTTCTCGAATTCGAGGTTGAGGGAAATGGAGTCCGGATATTTCCGGTTGCCCCGGAACAGCATGTGTTCCAGAAAATGGGAAATTCCGTTATTCTTCACATTTTCAAAGCGGAGACCCGCGCGGACGAACATCGCGACCTCGAGGGTGTGGATGTGAGGCATCTCCACCGTCACCACCGTCAGGCCGTTGGTCAGGGCGCTTCGGAAATTTTTGATCTCGGTATCCGTCTGAAGTTTCAATGAAACCTGTTATATATAATGTAACTATTAATTTTTGATTATCTCACAAATGGAGCCCCGGCACTCCGGAATAACACCCATGAACACCGAAAACTGGAATTCCAAAAATTACGATCGGGCCGACTCCTATGTATCCGCGCACGAAGAGGAAACCCGGTCCAGCGCTGTCATTGATTGCGGCGGCGGGGTGTATGCTCTCCTGCCGAAAGGATTGCCCGCTCTCGAAATCCGGTTTCCCGGCCTGTTCATGATCGCCCCGCTGCCTTTACTCATGGCCTGCGTCATTTTTCTTCCCCTGTCCGGATTTCTCGGTGAATGGGAAGTCAACACGACCACCCTGGGCATCTCCGCCCTGTGTCTCGTTATGATGGCCGGATTGATGCGGGTGATTCTGTACATGCTGAACAACCGCGACATGTTCCCCCGCACATATTTCGTCACTCTCGGCCCCGAGGGACTGGCCATGCATTTTTCGCGGTTCCATTTTCCGTCGGGCAATCCCCGGGCCGCCATCGCCTGGAGCGATGTCGACACGGTGCGAAGAACTTCCACCCGCTTTTTCCCCGCCCTGTTGCTGGGCCGGCCCCGCGTACCCGCTCTGCAAGTGAATTCCAAACAAGGCGAACCGGTGGTGATCCCTCTGAATTCTCGCCTGCCGGAACGGGAAAAGGATTTCGAACACATGGAAACCCTCATCCGGGAAAACATGAATCGTTGAAACCCGGACTCACTCAAAATAAATCGATTCTTCCCCCAGCAATTCTTCAATCTCGTGAATGACTTCGTCGCTGGGCCTTACTTTCAGGTCGGCTTCCACCGTCCGCACCCCGGTTTTACTGTCCGGAAAAATGAAATGAACCAGCAGGGGATTGGTCCCCTGATGCCCGGCGAGCACTTTTTTGACAGAAACCATCATCTCTTTTTCGAGGCCCGGTGTCCGTATCCGGATGTGCACCTTGCCCTTCCAGTGATTCTTGGCTTCCGATAAAGGTAAAATTTCCTTGGCGATGACCTTGGGCAGGTTGTCGTACGAATCCACTGTACCCTTGATCAGGATCGGCTCGTCCGCCGCCAGAATTTCCGCGGACGCCTGATAGATTTCCGGCCACAGAGTGACCTCCACCGTACCCTGCAAATCCTCCAGAGTCACCAGCGCCATTTTATCCCCCCGGCGCGTGGTTTTCAGGACCACCTTGAACGGCACCCCGGCGAGGCTCACGTTCTTGCCATTCTCCTGCTCGGAGATAGTGGCGGAACTCGAATCGGTGAACCAGTCGATATCTTTCTGATAGCGCGTTAACGGATGCCCGGAAACATAGAAGCCGATGGTTTCCTTTTCAAAGCGCAGGCGGTCGTGGTCGCTCCACTCGTTCACCCTGGCGATGTCATCCGAAGAGGCGGACTCTTCTTCAAAGGTATCGAACATATTGATCTGCCCCAACTGTTTATCCCTCTGACGGGCCTGCCCCATGTCCATGTACATTTGCAGATGACTCACCATGCTGGCCCGGCTTTCGTTCAGGGAATCGCAGGCGCCGCTTTTGATGAGGCTTTCAATGACCCGCTTGTTGGCCTGCCTGAGATCCACCCGTTCGCAAAACTGTTTGAGCGAATCGAACCGGCCCACCTCTTTGCGGATTTCGATGATCTGGTCGATGGCCGCCGACCCGACGTTTTTAATCGCGCCGAGTCCGAACAACAGTTGATCCTTGGAAATCGAAAAGTCCTTCTGGCTTCCGTTCACGTCCGGCGGCAGAATCTTGATGCCGATTTCCCGCGCGTCATTGATATAACGAATCACTTTATCCGTGTTGTCCATATCGCTGGTGATCAGCGCGCCGAAAAACTGCAGCGGGTAATGCGCCTTGAGGTACGCCGTCTGATAGGAAATCAACGCATAGGCGGCGCTGTGCGATTTGTTGAATCCGTAACCCGCGAATTTTTCCATGAGGTCAAAAATCCGCTCCGCTTTTTTCTCCGGAATTTTATTGTGGGCCGATCCCTTGGCAAACTTATCCCTCTGCTGGGCCATCTCTTCCGGTTTCTTTTTACCCATGGCGCGGCGCAGCAGGTCGGCGTCCCCCAGTGTAAACCCGGCCAGTACGTTGGCGATTTTCATGACCTGCTCCTGATAAAGAATAACGCCGTGCGTTTCCTGCAGGATTTCCTTCAATTGCGGCAGATCATATTTTTCCTCCAACGTGCCGTGCTTGCGTTTTACATAGTCGTCGATCATGCCGCTCTCCAACGGACCGGGCCGGAATAACGCGAGCAGTGCGATGATGTCTTCAAAACTGTCCGGTTTCATTTTCTTGAGCAGATCGCGCATGCCGGAACTTTCCAACTGGAACACCCCGCGTGTGCGGGCATCGCCGAGCAACTCAAATGTTTTAGCGTCGTCCTTGGCAATGCTGTTGATGTCCAGTTCCGTTCCCAGGGAGGATTCGATGAGTTTGAGGGTATTGTGGATCACCGTCAACGTGCGCAGGCCGAGGAAGTCCATTTTCAGGAGGCCCAGCTTTTCGATATTATTCATCGAAAACTGGGTGACCACCTCGTCGTTGCTTCCCTTATATAAAGGAAGGAACTCGGTGAGCGGTTTCGGGGAAATCACCACCCCCGCCGCATGGGTCGAACAATGGCGCGGCAGGCCTTCGAGGCGAAGGGCGATATTCAAAAGCTCGTCGACGTTGGGGTTTTCCTTGCGCATCTCCTTGAACTTCGGCTCTTCCTTGATCGCTTCGGTGAGGGTAATGTTCAACCGGTTGGGAATCAGTTTGGCGATTTTATCCACCTCGCCGTAAGCCATGCCCAGCACCCGCCCGACGTCGCGGATAACGGCTTTAGCGTTCATGCTTCCAAAGGTGATGATCTGGCTGACGAACTCGTTGCCGCCATATTTTTCCGAAACGTATTTGATCACCTCGTCGCGCCGGTCCATGCAGAAGTCGATATCGATATCGGGCATGCTCACCCGCTCCGGATTCAGGAACCGCTCGAACAAGAGCCCGTACTGGATGGGATCGAGGCCGGTGATCTTCAGCGCATAGGCCACCAGACTGCCGGCGGCGGAACCGCGTCCCGGTCCCACGGGAATGCCCTGCTCCCGCGCATGCCGGATGAAGTCCCATACGATCAGAAAGTATCCGGGATATCCCATTTTCTGGATGATCTGCAGTTCCTCATCGAGGCGGGCCTCATAAACGGCCGGATCAAACGTCTGGCCCAGGCGTTTCATGATGTCGAACCGTTCCTGCAGACCTTCGTTCGATCTTTCTTCGAGGAAGGAGAACAAGGTGTACGACTCGGGCACGGGGTACTCCGGCATTTTGTCGGTGCCCAGGTCCATTTCCAGGTTGCACTGCTCGGCAATCTTGATGGTGTTCTCGATGGCCTCCGGAACCTGGCGGAACAGCTCCGTCATCTCCTCCGCCGACTTGAAATAATATTCGTCGGAGTGATACTTCATCCGGTGGGGGTCTTCCATCGTTTTGCCGGTTTGCAGGCACACCAGAATTTCGTGGGCGTGGAAGTCCTTCCGGTCCAGATAATGACAGTTGTTGGTGGCCACCACGGGGATGCCTGTTTTCTGGCTGATCTCGAGGAGTCCTTTATTGATTCCCTCCTGCCATTCCAGTTTGTGGTCCTGCAGTTCCAGGTAAAAATTCTCCTCGCCCATGATGTCCCGGTACTGCTCGGCCATGGTCGTGGCGCGGGGAATGTTTTCCTTGTTGAGGTAATGCGCCACCTCGCCCCGGTTGCAGGATGAGAGCGCAATCAACCCCTCGGCGTTCTCCGCCAGCAATTCTTTATCGATGCGCGGTTTGTAGTAGAAACCTTCCAGGTACCCGCGCGTCACCAGCTTAATCAGATTTTTGTAACCGGTTTGGTTTTTGGCGAGAAGAATCAGGTGATAGGAAGCATCCCGGAGGCGATGATTGTCTTTCTTATCAAGACGGCTTTCCGGAGCGACATACACCTCGCAGCCGATGATGGGCTTGAGTCCGTGCCGGACCGCCCCGGCGTAGAACTCCATGGCGCCGAACAGGTTGGCGTGATCGGTCATGGCGACGGCGGGCATCCTGAATTGGGCGGCCCGCTGGAACAGGGCTTCCTGCCGCAAAGAGGAATCCAGCAGGCTGTAATGGGTATGCACGTGTAAATGGACGAAGTTGGAGTGCCGCATGCCCGAGCTATCTGTAATAAGGAAATGATGGAATTCCCCGGGAGAAATTGCCGGGGAGGGATCGATTCGGACCCAAGTCTAACTCAAAACCTTTTCCGGGGGAACATATTCCTTGCCCAACGCTTCGGCCACCGCGGGATGGGTCACTTTCCCTTTGAAAAGATTGAGTCCCCGCCGAAGGGCCGGGTTGTCGCGGAGAGATTTTTGCAGGCCTTTCCCGGCCAGCTCGCGGGCAAAGGACAGGGTCGCGTTGGTCAGGGCGTAAGTGGACGTGCGGGCCAGGGCCCCGGGCATATTGGAAACACAATAATGCACCACATCATCCACCAGGAAAATCGGGTCGCTGTGAGTCGTGGGGCGCGACGTTTCGAGAATACCGCCCTGATCGATACCGACATCGACCACCACCGAGCCCGTCATCATATTTTTGACCATCTCACGGGTGACCAGTTTTGGGGATTTGGCGCCGGGCAGAAGTACCGCACCGATCAGCAGATCGGCCACTTGAGAAAATTCCTCAATATTGAGCTTGTTGGACATGATGGTGATGACCCGCCCGCCGAAAATATCGTCGATGTAACGCAGACGGGACAGGCTGATATCCAGCAGGGTCACCCGCGCTCCGGTGCCGATCGCCATTTTAGCGGCATTGATGCCGACGATACCGCCGCCGATGATCACCACATGTCCGGGATCCACTCCCGGCACGCCGCCCAGCAGGATGCCGCGTCCGCCGTTTTCCCGCTCGAGATATTTAGCACCCTCGTGGACGGACATGCGTCCGGCGACCTCGCTCATGGGAATCAGCAACGGCAGGGAGCCATCCTCCAACTGAACGGTTTCGTAGGCGATACCGATGATTTTCCGCTGCAACAAGGCGTCGGTCAACTCCGGCACAGGCGCCAGGTGAAGATAGGTGTACAGAATCTGATTTTCTTTCAGCTTATCGAATTCGGACGGCACGGGTTCCTTGACCTTAACGATCATCTCCGCCCGTTCATACACCTCGTCGCAAGCCGCAAGGTGCGCTCCAACGGCTTCGTACTGGACATCGTAAATTCCGCTGCCCCCCCCCGCTCCCTTTTCGATGAGCACGGTATGCCCATCGCCGATCAACTCCGCCGCCCCGGCGGGAGTCATCGACACCCGGTATTCATCCTCCTTGATCTCTTTGGGAACCCCTATAATCATAGACTCATCATTGCCTTATGAAGCGTACCCGGTGAAAAGGGCTGCGGCCTCCGGAGAGCATTGATCTTTCCCTTAAAATCCTATAAATTGGTATCATACGGACATTTACTATACAGGAACTGGAGTTGAAATCTTTGGAAAAATTGGACCGTCCGGAGGCCGAGGCGCTTTTTCAGAATGCGTTTACGGAAGAGCAGGGCCTGCTGGACCTGGAAGATAAAAACATCGGCCTGGAAGAATTGCAACAACTGGCCGAGTGGGAGAAGTTCCCTCAAGTAGAAAAACTTTACCTCAGCAACAACCAATTGGGCGATAGCGCCATCGAGGCGCTGGAAAACCTGAAGGGCAATGTGCGTTCGCTTTATCTCAACCACAACATGCTGGGAGACGGCGCGGCGCGGTCTCTGGCGCGGTCGGAAATGGCGAAAGGCCTGAGGTGCCTGATGTTGGAAGCCAACAACATAGGTCCCATAGGCGCGCGGGCGTTTGCCGAATCAAAGCACTTTGAAAATCTGGAGGAGTTGTTTCTCGATTTCAATCCGGTCGGCCCCGAAGGTATCCGGGCGCTGGCGGCATCGTCCGGTTTCCCGAAACTGGAGGCTCTGCATCTGGACAGCACACAGAGCGGCGATGCCGGGGTGGAGGCGCTGGCGACATCGCAAACCCTGACCGGCATTCAGCGGTTGTACCTGTGTTCCAACGGTATCGGCGATACGGGCGCAAAAGCGTTGGCGAATTCTGAAAATCTCAAAACCCTCAGGGTGCTCAGCATCTGGCGCAATGAAATTCGTGACGCCGGCGGGGAGGCGATTGCCGCCTCGCAAACCTTCGGGAATCTGGAACGGTTGTACATGAGCTTCAACCTGTTCGAAAAACCTGTGTGTAAAATGATTCGCGGGTCGGACCTCGCGAAACGGCTCACCACTCTGGTCATGGATTAAAAAATGGACTCACAAGAAGATTACAAACCCACTTACGGCAAACTGTTCAACGTCCTGTTCCACATCGGCGTGATTGTCAACGTCGTCCTGGTGACGTGGCTCTACCTGATGTTCTT
>CBDVDB010000038.1:0-13281 GCA_965372625.1 uncultured Nitrospinaceae bacterium | reverse complement strand
TCGGATTTTTTGGTTTCGAGGCGGGCCATGGCGCGGAACAGTTTGTCCTGGGCTTCCTTGAAGGCATCTTCTTCGAGGCCCGGTTTTTCGAGGAGTTTCTCGGCTTCGGCACGCGCGGCTTCGGCGCGCGCGTGATCGATCTCGTGCAGGAACTCGGCGGACTCGGCCAGCACGGTGACGCGGTTATCGGTCACTTCGGCGTAGCCGTTGCTGACCACCAGTTCGATCTCCTCCTCCCCCTTCTGATAGGAGAAGCGGCCCGGACGCATGGTGGTGAACAGGGGCGCGTGATTGGCCAGAATACCGAGGTCGCCTTCGCTACCGGGGATGTTGACCTGATCCACTTCCGGATCGATCACCATTTCCTTTTCCGGGGTCACCAGTGATAAAAAGAGTTTATCCGCCATTATCGATTATCCCTTTTTGATTTTTTCGGCTTTTTCATAAACTTCTTCGATCGCGCCCACCATGTAAAATGCCTGCTCGGGGACGTCGTCCATCTTGCCGTCGATGATTTCCTTGAAACCCTTGATGGTGTCCGCCACTTTGACGTATTTTCCGGGAGTGCCGGTAAACGTTTCGGCCACGAAGAAGGGTTGCGACAGATATTTTTGAATCTTTCGGGCCCGTGCGACGAGCGCCTTGTCCTCTTCCGTCAATTCATCCATACCGAGAATGGCGATGATATCCTGCAGGTCTTTATACCGCTGCAGAATCCGCTGAACTTCACGGGCGGTGGCGTAATGCTCCTCACCCACGATCTGCGGATCGAGAATCCTTGACGTGGAATCCAGCGGATCTACCGCCGGGTAAATCCCCAGCTCGGAAATTCTACGGTTGAGAACAGTGGTGGCGTCGAGATGCGCAAACGTGGTCGCCGGCGCCGGGTCGGTCAAGTCATCCGCTGGTACGTAAATCGCCTGAACGGAAGTGATGGAACCTTTCTTGGTCGAGGTGATGCGCTCCTGCAGGTTACCCATTTCCGTCGCCAGGGTCGGCTGGTAACCGACGGCGGAAGGAATTCGGCCCAGCAATGCGGACACTTCGGAACCGGCCTGCGAGAACCGGAAGATGTTGTCGATGAACAGCAGGACGTCCTGCCCTTCGACATCACGGAAATATTCGGCCATGGTGAGTCCCGTCAGACCGACGCGCATGCGGGCGCCGGGAGGCTCGGTCATCTGTCCGTAAATCAGCGCCGTCTTGTCGATAACCTTGGACTCCACCATTTCGTGATAGAGGTCGTTGCCTTCACGGGTACGCTCACCGACGCCGGAGAACACCGAGTAACCGCCGTGCTCCGTGCCGATACTACGGATGAGTTCCATGATCAGCACCGTTTTACCGACCCCCGCGCCGCCGAACAGGCCGGTCTTGCCGCCCTTCAAGTAAGGCTCCAGCAGGTCGATGACTTTGATGCCGGTCTCCAGCATTTCCATTTTGGTATCCTGATCCTCCAGAGACGGCGCGTCGCGATGAATACTCCAGGTCACATCGGATTCCACCGGCGGTTTTTTGTCCACCGGCTCCCCGATCACGTTCAGGATACGGCCCAGAACATTTTTGCCGACGGGAACGGAAATGGGACTGCCGGTATCGGTGGCGGCCATTCCGCGCACCAGGCCGTCGGTGGGGTGCATGGCAACGGTGCGAACCGAGTTGTCGCCCAGATGCTGAGCCACTTCCAGGGTAATCGTTTCCTCGTCGCCATTGTCGCCGGATTTTTTGACATGGACCGCGTTATAAAGCGCGGGCAACTCCCCATCCTTGAAGCTGACATCCACGACGGGCCCAATGACCTGTGTGATCGTTCCTGTGTTCATTCCAAGCTCCTTTACTTGATAATTGGGTGTAGCCTCAGTCCTTAAGCGCTTCCGCCCCATTTACGATTTCGATCAATTCTTTGGTGATGTGTGCCTGCCGGGTTCGGTTATAGAACAGGGTCAGCTCGCCGATCATTTCCTTGGCGTTGCGGGAGGCGGCATCCATCGCCGTCATCCGGGCGCCGTGTTCGCTGGCGCTGGATTCCAGAAACGCGCGGTAGACCTGCGTCGTCATGTAACGCCTCAGCAAATCCTCGAGGATAGTCTCCTCATCCGGCTCGAAAATATAATCCGTCAGGTTGTCGTCTCCCTCGACTTTTTCCGGTACGATCGGAAGCAGTTGTTCGCGGATGACTTCCTGCTGCATGATGGACTTGAACTCGTTGTACACCATGTAAATCCGGTCGGTCTTATTCTCGATGAACAGATTGGCCAGGAGGTCGCCGATTTCGATGGCCTTCAGATAATCAAAGTCCTTGGTCCATCCCAGGTATTTATCCTGAATTTTGTACGGACGGTTCTTGAAAAAATCAAAACCCTTTTTTCCGGCCAGGAAGAGAGAGACTTCCCGGTCTGAATTTTCCGCAATCAACTCCTGCGTCATTTTCACGATACTGCTGTTGAATCCTCCGCACAGTCCGCGATCGGCGGTGATCACCAGCAGGAGCACCCGGTTGCCGGTACGGTCATCCAATAGCGGGTGCAGATCCTTGTTGCAACGGGCAACGAGGTGGTTCATGACTTCCCGCAGTTTATGCGCATAAGGCCGCGCGGTCTGGATCGCCGCCTGGGCTTTGCGCAGTTTGGAGGCCGAGACCAGTTTCATGGCCTTGGTCATCTGCTCGGTGTTCTTGACACTCTTGATTCTCTGTTTAACGTCTCGAAGATTGGGCATGGCGCTTTAAAATATCTCCTTGAACGCTTTAACCGCGTCGGTCAGTCTCTGTTCCGTGTCGTCGCTGATTTTTTTGTCTTTCTCGATGACCTCCATGAGGTCCTTGCGCTTCTCTTCCATAAAGTTCAGAAAACTGGACTCGAAACGCTGGATATCGCTGACCTTGATATCATCCAGCAACCCACGCACACCGGCGAACAGGGAGACGACCTGTTGCACAACATTGAGCGGCCGGTACTGCCCCTGTTTCAAAAGTTCGACGAGACGTTCGCCCCGGGCCAGTTGGGCCTGGGTGGCGGCATCGAGGTCACTGCCGAACGCCGCGAACGCGGCCATTTCCCGGTACTGCGCGAGATCGAGCCGCAACTGACCGGCCACCTGCTTCATGGCCTTGATCTGCGCGGCGCCGCCGACGCGGGATACGGACAGGCCGACGTTGACCGCCGGGCGCACGCCGGAATAAAACAAATCGGTTTCGAGAAAAATCTGACCGTCGGTGATGGAGATCACGTTGGTCGGGATGTAAGCCGATACGTCACCCGCCTGCGTTTCGATAATGGGCAGAGCGGTCAAAGAACCCGCGCCCAACTCATCGCTCACTTTGGCGGCGCGTTCGAGCAGTCGTGAATGCAGGTAAAACACGTCCCCGGGGTACGCTTCACGGCCCGGAGGACGGCGCAGGAGTAAACTCAATTGGCGATAGGCCGCCGCCTGCTTGGAAAGATCGTCGTAAACAATCAGGCAGTGCTGACCGTTATCGCGGAAATATTCACCCATCGCGCACCCGGCATACGGAGCGATGAACTGCATCGGCGCCGGATCGCTGGCGGTGGCGGCCACCACCGTGGTGTATTTCATGGCGTCATGTTCATCCAGCGTTTTCACGACCCGCGCTACCGTGGACCGCTTCTGGCCAATGGCGACGTAGACGCAGAACATGTTCTGGCCCTTCTGGTTGATGATGGTATCGAGCGCCACCGCGGTTTTACCGGTTTGCCGGTCGCCGATAATCAATTCGCGCTGACCGCGGCCAATGGGGATCATGCCGTCGATGGCCTTGATGCCGGTCTGCATCGGTTCATGAACCGATTTACGGTCGATCACGCCCGGCGCGATGGCCTCAATAGGACCTTTCAGCTTGGCCTTGATGGCGCCTTTGCCATCGATGGGATGGCCGAGAGCGTCCACTACCCGGCCGACCAGTTCGGGGCCGATGGGCACTTCCATGATGCGTCCGGTGCGCTTGACTTCGTCGCCTTCCTTAACGCCGCTGTCGAATCCGAGGATAACGGCGCCGATGTTGTCTTCCTCCAGATTCAGCACCATTCCTGCCAGGCCGCCGGGAAAGGTCAGCAGTTCACCGGACATGGCGTTTTCCAGACCATAGATCCGGGCGATACCATCGCCGACGGAGATCACCCGGCCGGTTTCTTTTAATTCAATCCCTGAATCGAAATCCTGAATCTGTTTCTGAATCAGGGAACTGATTTCATCCGCTCTAAGACTCACTGAGTGCCTCCTCTTGTTCTATAAATCGTTTCAGCAGCGCCAAACTGTTTTTGATGGTGGCATCGGCGACGAGACTCCCGACGCTCAACCGCAATCCGCCGATCAGGCTTTCATCGATACTCGCGTCAATGATCGCGCTTTTGCCCAGAATCCGCTCCAGAGCTGACTGGAGCTTTTTCATTTGCGGCTCGGACAGAGGATACGCGCTGGCCACGTCCACCCGGACCTGGTTCAACCGTTGGGCGACTGCATGTTCAAAAAATTCGGTGATGTTTTTCAAAAACATCATTTTATTACGTTCGACCAGAAGTTTCAGGAGATTGCGCACCTCGTCCAAAGCGGACACCCGGTCGCACATTTCCTTCACCAACGCCGCCTTGTTCTCCTGCGGGAACGACGGGTGGGTGAAAAACCGGTTGAGATGGGGTTCCGCCTCAAACGCATCCTGAAACCACCTCAGGTTTTCCAGCGCGGTCTGCAGGCGCTTCTCATCGGAAAGGGATTCCGACAACGCTACCGCAAAACGTTTGCCTATCTGGTTCTCGATCATAATCGTCTATCGGGCTTGAAATAAATGAAGAACGGCGGTTCAGGCCTATTTTTCGAGGCTTTTCACCACATCATCGATGGACTCGTCCACCAGCCGCTTTTTATCACTTTCCGTCAGCGTGCGTTTCAAAATCTTTTCCGCCGAGATAATGGTCAGCTCCGCGACATAACCCCGGATTTCGGCCAGAATCTTATTGCGCGAGGTTTGAATCTCGTGCTCGGTCTCTTTCTGCATCTGGCGGCATTTGGCCTGAGTTTCACTCAGGGTTTTTTCCTGAATTTTGCGCGCTTCTTCCCCGGCCAACTGGACAATCGTGGTGGCCTTGTCATGGGCGGTTTTGAGTTGTTCTTCAAAATCCCGTTTCAGTTTATCCGCTTCAGTTTTCAGGTTTTCCGCGCCCTGGATATCTCCGGCGATCTTCTTTTCGCGCGTCTCCAGCATCTCCAGGATGGGAGGAAACGCGAACTTGCCCAGAAGGATCAGCAGAAGAATGAACGAAATCACCGACCAGAAAATCAGTGAACCGAAAACATCAATTTGCTCAAATTGTGGCATGGGTTTTAAATTCCGAAAAAGTTAATCTTAGGACCGGCGCAACCGCCGCTCCGTGTCCCCTTACCCGGGAATTTTACCCATGATGAGGAACGCGAGGACCAGTCCGTACAGGGCCACCGCTTCCACCAGCGCAAAACCGATCCAGCAATACTTGGCGACCCGGGCTTCTGCGTTGGGCTGTCTGCCGACCGTTTCAATGGTCTTGGCAAACACATAGGCAATCCCAATGGCGGCGCCGAAAAACCCCATGGCACACAACCCCATACCTATAAATGCTGCTGCTGTCGCATCCATTCCATTCTCCTCTTTAAGTTTTAAATCAATGCAATTTGATGACATCGCCGATATACACACAGGTCAATGTCGTAAATATATAAGCCTGAATCAAAGCAATCGCTACTTCCAATCCATTAATGACAATCGTAAACCCGAACGGCATCCAGCTGATCCACGCCGGCGCCGTCAGCACCAGGCCAAACAGCACGGCCAGCACGGTATGGCCCGCCGTCATATTGGCGAACAGCCTGACCGATAAGGAAAGCGGCCGGGCCAGCATGCTGATCATCTCGATCGGTACCATAACCGGAATCATGATCTTGGGAACGCCCGGCGGCACCAGGATACTCAGAAAATGAAAGCCATGCTTGGCGAAGCCGATGATGAGCGTCATGATAAAAATAAGCGAAGCAAAAGTACCCGTCACCACCAATTGGCTGGTGATGGTATACGAACCGGGAATCAAACCGATCAGGTTGCAGCACAGGATGAAAAAAAACAGGGTGGCCACGAAGGGAAAGTATTTCATACCTTCCTTGCCGATAAATTCCTGCACCATGCCCTTGATAAATTCCATGAAGATTTCGGCGATGCTCTGCAGCTTGCCGGGAACCACCTTCAACCCGCCCTTCACCACCAGCAGGAACAGAATCAACACGACGGCCATGCCGCCCCACATGGCGAATATGGCTTTGTTGAGGGAGAGATCCAAGCCCATCACCTCGATGGGGACAATCGGTTCAAGCTCGAAATGATGTAAGGGGTTTTCTTGTGCCATGAAGGGAGTTAGCTACAGTTTCCTGTCGGATTGAGGTTGGTCGTTCGGGGTTTGATCATCATTGTCGTTATTTTCTTCTTCCAAAATCGGTTGCTCTATCGTGGCCGCCCGGTATACGCCCAGGCAACCAGCCGCACCGCCAAACAATAAAAAAAGAACCAGCAACCAGGGCTTCGTCCCGAATAAACTATCGAGGCCGTAGCCGATCAACGCCCCGAGCAGGGTGGCCACCAGCATCTCGACGCCCAGCCGAATACCAAAGCCGATGCCTTGTTGGAAGCTGCTCCCTTTGCTCATTTGTCCGCCAGGCCCGATTCTGAACCGGTCGTTCCGTCCGGTTGGCAACTTATTGCATTTAATACATTTAACCTGGATTCGCCGGTTTCATCCCGGAGTACGCACAGCACCCCTGAAATGACTTAAATCAACTTGGAAATCAGGATCTATTTGGGAGAAAACCGACAAGAATGACCCGAAACCCCTGAAATGGAAAAAAATCATCAGGAAATTTCATAATAAGAGCTTCGGCTCGTATAATCAAGCAGAACTACAGGACTATTCCGGGGAAAATGGATACTCACCTTTCCCGCCAAGCCTCCCCTGCGGCTTATCTAATAAGGCAGCTCACCGTAGGTTTTTTCGTATTCTTCGAGAGGGACCATATCGATGGCATCCCAGGGACAGCCTTCGAGCAAGGTATCCATCGGACCCTTGGTGATGCATTTCTTGCAACCGATGCACAGCAAGGGATCCACATCCACCCGGTTGAAAATGGGGGCGCTGGGGTTTTCCACTTCAAACATGCACAGGTCCACCGGGCATTCGGTGATGCAAATGGGAGCGCCCGAGCAACCGGTGCAGGCATCGTTGATCACCGCCAGGAGCTTCGGCTTCCGCTTTCTTTGAACGCTTCTTTTGGCTCGTTCGGCTACCGCCATTTTTCAATACTTTATGAGAAAATGAGTAATATTCATATTTTAACAAAAATGGTCCTGATGTATATCAAATTCCCGGCTGCCTTGCAAGCTTTTGGCCATGAATCATACAGTCCACCAGGAATTCACAGCAATCCAGGGAGATGCCTCCTTATTCCTTTACAGAAAAAGGCTCTTATAATACTATGTTGGGAGGATACCGGGTCAGAAACGGTGTTCCCCTGAAATTTTTTTGATTTTCGGATATCACAAATTATGCAGCCAATCGTTTGGTTCAAACGTTTTATATATATGGATAACATCCAGCAATCATGTCATTCAATCGCATCCTTGGCCAAGGCCAGGCGAAACATATATTAAGCCAGGCTCTATCCGGAAACCGGCTTGCCCAGGCTTATCTATTCTATGGCCCTGAAAGTATAGGGAAAAAGCTCCTTGCCGTGGAGTTCGCGAAAGCCCTGAATTGCCTCTCCCCCGAACGGGAGGAGGCCTGCGGCACCTGCGACTCCTGCCGGAAAATTGAGGACCGCGTTCATCCCGATTTCTTTTTTCTCGAACCCGCCAAATCCACCCCGACCGCGCGCGAAGCCGTCATCAAAATTGACGCCATCCGGGAATTGCAGAAAAAGCTGGGCTTTCTTCCCTATCAGGCAAAGTTCAAGGTGGCGGTCATCGACCAAGTGGAAAAGATGAACCTTCAAGCCTGTAACGCTTTCCTGAAAACCCTGGAAGAACCGCCGTCGGCCACCCTCCTGATCCTGATCACGTCCAATATCTATAAG
This sequence comes from uncultured Nitrospinaceae bacterium, assembly GCA_965372625.1. GTDB lineage: Bacteria > Nitrospinota > Nitrospinia > Nitrospinales > Nitrospinaceae > SZUA-226. Next base: position 5,178 of record CBDVDB010000038.1, on the reverse strand, counting down.
CTGTTACCGACGATGATCTCCCGTTGTCAGGGCATCAAGTTCCATCCCCTGCCGCCGGAAGCGATCCGGGAAATTCTCCAGAAACAGGGAGCAAAAGAGTTGGACCCCGGAGAACTGGATTTGCGGGTGGGGCGTTCCCAGGGCCAGGTGTCCCGCGCCCTGAGCGACGAAGTCACCCAAACCTCGTCCTACCGTCAGGAAATGATCCGCCTGATCGATCAAGTTTCCTTCCAACGCATGGACCTGTTGTTCCAATGGTCGAAAGCCATGGCCAAGGGAAGCGAGCCGCTGTCCCGGATCCTCGAAGAAATGATGGGCCTGCTCCGGGACCTGGCGTTTATCCGATCGGGCGGGGCGCCCGATCAGTTGTTCAACCGGGATTTACTTGCCGAGCTGGAACCCGTCGCCCGCAACAAACCCCTGTCGGCCCTGTTGAAAATGGCCGATGCGGTGTACCGCACTCAGAACGCTTTATTCGGTAACGCCAATGCCCAGCTTTCGCTGGAAACCATGCTGTTGGATTTTTGCGAGGCCGCCTGATGGACCGGAAAACGAACCACAAGCACGAATGCAAAAAGAAAAGTACGGCGAATCAGACGCCCGGGCCGCCTCCCAAGTTTGTCATCGGTATCCGCGTGCGGGGATCGCTGAAATCCGAATTGTGCAATTCGCAGGACCTGAGTCTCCGCGTCGGTGCGCGGGTCATGGTCGATACGGAAGACGGACCCAAAATCGGCCAGGTGGTTTCCAATAAAATCATCAATTTCAGGAAAGACCAGGGGTTCTCCCCGCCCAAAATTCTGCGCATCGCCAACGAAAAGGATTTGACCCAGGAAAAGAACAAAGAAGAACGGGAATCGAGTTCCACGCTGCTGTGTTGGGAGTTTATTGACAAACTGGGTCTGGCGATGAACCTCAGCCGAGTGGTCTTTTTTGAGGAAATGAACAAAACGATTTTCTATTTCACGGCGGAGGGCCGCATCGATTTCCGCGAACTGGTCAAACTACTGGCGGGCAAACTGCGGCACCGAATCGAAATGCGGCAGGCCGGCGTCCGGGACGAGGCCAAAGCCATCACCGGCAACGGTATCTGCGGACAATCTCTGTGTTGTTCCACCTTTCTGCAGGAGTTCAACCCCGTCACCATCCGCATGGCCAAGGACCAGGGACTGGCCCTCAACCCCAGCAAAATTTCCGGCGTATGCGGACGCCTCATGTGCTGTCTCCAGTTCGAGCACGATATTTACCGGAAGATGATCAAGGAACTTCCCAAGATCGGCAAGCTGATCGACACCCCGGAAGGCCCCGGCAAAGTGGTCAAGAACGATATCCTGAAGCAGGTCATCACGGTTCGCCTTCTTAATGATGACTACATGATGTACTATCATCTGGATGAGCTTCGGGATTACCTGACCCAACCGCAGGAAAAACCGGCGGCCCCAGCGCAGTAACCTGTTACCCATTTAATCCATAATGAACAAAAAGTTTTTTATCACGACACCCATTTATTACGTCAACGACGTCCCGCATATCGGGCACGCCTACACCACCATCGCGGCGGATGTAGTGGCGCGCTATCAACGACTGAAAGGCAGCGACGTCTTTTTCCTGACCGGAACCGACGAGCACGGGCAAAAAGTCCAGCAGGCCGCCGGGCAATCCGGCAGGGAACCGCAGGCGCATGTGGATGACCTGCATGGCCGCTTCAAGGAACTGTGGGTACGCTTTAATATCTCCAACAACGATTTCATCCGCACCACCGAGGAACGCCATAAGAAAGTGGTCCGGGAAATCCTCCAGAAACTGCACGACGAGGGCGAAATTTATAAAGACAGTTACGAAGGCTGGTACTGCATGCCGGACGAACGGTTCTGGACGGAAAAGGACCTGCAAGACGGCAACTGTCCCGAATGCGGACGCAAGGTCGACAAGATCAAGGAGTTTAATTATTTTTTCAAGATGGGCCAGTACCGCGACTGGCTGGTTGAGCATATCAACAAAAATGAAAACTTCATTCAGCCCAAATCGCGGCGGAATGAAATCCTCGGCTTCCTTAAAAAACCGCTGGACGATTTGTGCATCTCCCGGCCAAAAGAAAGACTCCCGTGGGGCATTCCCCTGCCGTTCGACGACCAGTACGTCACCTACGTCTGGTTCGACGCGCTGATCAATTATATTTCCGTGCACGGCCACCTCGAACAAATCAAGGACAGCGGCTACTGGCCGGCGGCGCATCAATTGATCGGCAAGGATATTCTCACCACGCATTCGGTGTACTGGGCGACCATGTTGAAGGCGACCGGACTCGATTTGCCGCAGAATATTTTCGCGCACGGCTGGTGGACGGTGAACGGCCAGAAAATGTCGAAGTCGCTCGGCAACGTGGTGGAGCCGAATCACCTGATCGATCAGTTCGGCGTCGACGTCATCCGTTACTTCCTGCTGCGCGAAGTGCCGTTCGGGTTGGACGGGGACTTTTCCCACAAGGCGCTGATCGGCCGGATCAACAGTGACCTCGCCAACAACCTCGGCAACCTGCTCAACCGGACGCTCAATATGCTCAAGAAATACTTTAAGGGTGAGCTTCCAAAGTCAGATATTGAAGGAGATGAAGACGCGCCACTGGTTGCCAAATCTGCCGAGGTGATCCGGGAAATCGACCCCCTGTATGGCGAGTTGGCCTACAGTAAAATCCTCGCGAAAATCTGGGAATTCCTGGATGCCGGAAATATTTATATCAACGACACTGCGCCGTGGAACCTGGCGAAATCCGATGACGGTAAAAAGCGTCTGGCGACGGTGCTCTACAATGCCGCCGAAGCCTGCCGGGTGATCGCCATTCTCATCGCGCCGTTCATGCCGGAAACCGCCGACAAAATAATGGAACAACTCGGCATCGACACTCCGGTCGATAAACAGGGACTGGACTCAATAAAGAAATGGGGATGGATCAAGGCCGGGACCCAAACCCATCAGGGGCCGCAAATCTTCCCGCGCATCGAAGACAAAGCCGCCGCCAAAATTCTGGAGTCGGTGAACAGTGGAGGCCCTGTGGAAACCCAATCAGATCAAAAACCGGAAGGGGGCGACAAGGACCAGATCACCATCGAGGATTTCATGAAGGTGGACTTGCGAACGGCCAAAATCCTGACAGCGGAGAAAGTCAAGAAATCGAAAAAACTGATCAAACTGAAAGTCGACCTCGGCACCGAACAGCGACAGGTGCTGGCCGGCATCGCCGAAGCCTACGAGCCGGAACAACTGATCGGCCGCACCGTCATCCTGGTCGCCAACCTCAAACCCGCCAAGCTGATGGGCCTCGAATCGCAGGGCATGATCCTCGCCGGCAGTGACGACAACACTATCATCCTCGGTGGATTCGACGGCGACCTGCCGCCCGGACTGCGCGTGAAATGACAATCGATACCCACGCCCACGTCGATATGAACTCGTACGATGAGGACCGCGAAGCGACGATTCAACGCGCCCGCGAAAGCGGCGTCAAATACATGGTCAACATCGGGTGCGACGTCGAAAGCAGTCAGCGGTCGGTGGAGCTGACCGAGCGTTACGACTTCATCTACGCCACCGCCGGTGTCCACCCGCACGACACCAAAAACATCCACGGCGATACCTACGATCATTTACGCATCCTGCTGGACCATCCGAAGGTGATCGCGCTGGGCGAGATCGGCCTCGACTATTTCAAAAACTATTCGCCGCAGGACGTGCAACGCCAGCACTTCCGCAAGCAGATCGAGTTGGCGAAGGAACTGAACAAGCCGATCATCATCCACAGCCGCGACGCCAAGAAGGACATGATCTCCATTTTGTCCGATTACTACGGCGACCCCAACGGCAAGTCGGGTATCTTCCACTGCTTCTCGGACGATCAGGAAACGGCGGACGCCGCGCTGGCGATGGGATTCTATATTTCATTCGCGGGAACGGTGACATTCAAGAACGCAGACAATCTAAGGCAAATCGCCAAGACGGTTCCCGCCGACCGCCTGTTCGCGGAAACCGACTGCCCGTTCATGGCCCCCGTCCCCAAACGCGGCAAGCGCAACGAACCGTCTTACGTCAATTACACCGCCCAAAAACTGGCGGAGATTCGCGGCCTCACAAATGAAGACATCGAGCGCACCATGGAACTCAACTTCCACGATCTGTTCGGCATCGGTGAAACGGCGCAGGCGGGAACAGTTTCTTACCAGATACGCAACTCGCTGTACCTGAACCTGACGCAACGGTGCACCGCCAATTGCGTGTTCTGCACGCGCCTCACCAAACCGGTCGTGCAGGGCTACAACCTGGCGCTGGATCGCGAACCGACCGCGCAGGAAGTGTGGGAGTCCATCGACGACGTAAAGAAGTACGACGAGATCGTGTTCTGCGGTTACGGCGAGCCGACCCTGCGGCTCGACGTCGTCAAAGAGGTCGCCCAAAAAATAAAAGACGCCGGCGGGCGGGTGCGGCTCAATACCAACGGCCACGGCAACGTCATCAACAAACGCAATATCCTGCCGGAGCTCAAGGGACTCATCGACGAAATTTCCATCAGCCTCAACGCCGACAACTCGGAAACGTATGATGAGGTGGCTCAGCCCCTGCCCTCGTTTCGCGGCATGATTTACGATGAAATCAAAAAATTCATCGCGGAGGCCAAAATAAATATCCCCGACGTGCAGTTGACCATCGTCACCCATCAGGAAGATGTCGACGAGGCCAGGTGCGAGGACATCGCGAAAAAAGAATTCGGCGTCAACTACCGCCCGCGGCGGTACAACATCGTAGGATAATCATGCAACTCTGGATCAAGTTAGGCGGCATCTTCGGCGGATTGAGCGTCATGTTCGGCGCGTTCGGGGCGCATTCGCTCAAAGAGCGGCTCACTGAAAAAAGTCTGGCGACGTTTCAAACGGGAGTGCTGTACCAGTTCATGCACAGCCTGGCGCTGATTCTGGTGGGGCTTCTGGCGATGCAGTTCGCCGATGAACATCGGAAAAAGGTGGAACGTTCGGGATGGTTTTTCACCGCCGGCATCGTGCTGTTCAGCGGCAGTCTGTACTCACTGGCGCTGGGCGGTCCCAAGTGGCTGGGACCCGTCACCCCCCTGGGCGGCCTGTGCTTCATCACCGGCTGGTTCCTACTGGCTTTCTCTTTGCCTAAAAAATA